>CAZRUU010000088.1:0-6107 GCA_964603235.1 uncultured Syntrophaceae bacterium
GCTTGAGCATGGAGATCGACAGGTTACTATGCTGTACACCGAAGGCCCCCGACATGCCGCAACATTTGTCTGCATCCTTCATTTCTACTAATTCATAGCCCTCAACAGATTCTATGAGTTTCCGGGGTTCTTCATAGATACCCAGCACGCGTTTTAGGTGACATGAATCATGGTACGTAACCTTTATCGCGCCGGCTTTCTGCTCTGCTTTCTTTAAACGACCTGTCTTTTCGTACTCATGCGCAACGAAGAAGCAAAATTCTTCCACCTTGTCTGCCATACTTTTTGCCCGTTTTTCCCATTCCGGATCATCCTCAAATAAATGTGGATAATCGCGGATTTGTTCGACGCCTGTAGGGCAGGCACAGATAATAACATCAATATCGAAACCCTCAAATGCCTTTATGTTGTTCATCGCGATCTTCTTTGTATGTTCAACATCTCCGGTAGCCGACACCGGCTTCCCGCAACACCCTTGTCCGTCAGGGTAAACAATCTCCATATTGAGGTCCTGAATGACCTTGATCACATTTTCTCCGGTTTCCGGGAAAACAAAATCCATGGTGCAGCCGCTGAAAAAACCAACACGTTTTATGGGTTTTTCAATCTTTTTTGTCACTTTACTAATACGATCACGAAGCGGAATCTTTGCTATAGACGGAAGACTGCGGTCTTTGGTCATTCCCCCGAGAAAAAGGGGAAGATGACGCACCAGCCCACCCGAGGTGAAAGGTTTTTGTGCGATAGAAGCCACACGTAAAAGACTGTGAAAAAACCGCCTGTCTGTCATAACATCGAATATCTTACTAACTGCGAAGGGGAGGCCATTTTCTTTGACAGAACGTTTCCTCATCTCCTCGATCAGATCAGGGATATTTATCTTGCCTGGGCATACAGTGGTACATTTGCGGCAGCCTATACACAAGGCGTTAAAATCTTCAAACTCCTTCATACCGCCAGTGAAAGCGGATAAAATAGTACCTATTCCCCCCATGTAGGTATGCCCCGAGTATACGTGTCCCCCCACAAGCTCATAAACAGGACAAACATTAAGGCATGCTCCACACCGTATGCACTGGTATATCTCCTTAAAGATATCATCATGAGCAGCGGCAAGTCTTCCGTTGTCAAGGAGGATGTAATGGATTTCTTTTTTATCTTCCTTCCACCCGTCGCTTCCTTTAACCATGATAGGTGTGGGCCCGGATATTATACTCATGTAGCTTGTCATAAGTTGGGCTGTCGCGTTCCTGGGAAGGAGCCGTAGAATAGGGGTTGCGTCTTTCATTGTGGGAATGAGTTTCTCGTATCCTATGATAACAACATGAATGCGTGGGAGTGTCGTAGCGAGCCTGGCGTTCCCCTCATTTGTTACAAGACCGATGGCTCCATTTTCAGCAACACCAAAATTAGCCCCTGTTATTCCCATATCAGCATTGAGAAAACTTTCTCTCAGGGCAACCCTGGTAGTCTGAACCATGAAGGCAATGTCAGGATCTATTGATTTGTCCAGTTCCCGGGAGAAGTATTCGGAGACTTGATAGCGATTCAGATGTATGGCAGGTAAAACCATGTGGGAGGGTTTATGACCGGCCAGAGAAATAATCCACTCGCCTAGGTCTGTTTCCTTTACCGAAAATCCGGCCTTTTCAAGAGCTGGACTAAGATCCACCTCTTCTGAAGCCATCGATTTCGACTTAACTATACCTTTGACGCCTCTTTCCTTGCAGAGATCCAGAATGTATTTGTTAAGATCATCACCTGTCTTCGCCCTGAATACTTTAACGCCGCGTTTTACCGCCTCCTTTTCGAACCTGTTGGCTAATTCTTCAATTCTTCCTACAGCGTCGAGTTTCGTTTCCTTGATACTCTCACGAAGTGCCTCCACATCTTCTATATTTTCAAGAGCCTTTTCACGGGCAGCAGGATATACTTCCGCAAAAGTTTGCAATGCGCCTCTTAATACAGCATCATTTAGTTTTTCTTTTATTTCCCTTTTCAGATTACGCCGTTTCGACATTACACCGCACCTCCATCCGTCCCTTCATCAACAGCAATAATGACAAATCTGCTGGGGCCATGGACGCCAATAGTCAACACCCTTTCTATATCGGCCGTGCGGCTAGGACCAGTAATCCAGCTTATGTATCCCTCTGTAAAAAATCCGGATATGATATCTATCGCGTCTTCTATGCCCGGGACAATGTTACGGCTCTCCATGAAGGCTATGTGCAGGGGGGGGAGAGAGGAGACAAGGCGGGCTTCGACAGCCAGCGCGTCCTGGCAGACACTTCCGCACTCCGCGATTCCGAATTCGACGCCGGATATTCCTATATCGGCGGTACCGATATTTTCAGCTATATCGCCCTGTTCCGTGTAGACCGTGACGCCATTACCCTTGAGCACATCTAGAATCCCCGATGCTTCGATAAGGGGACACGACACCACCGCAACAGACCGTGCACCCGTTTCTTTGACGATATCAAGGATATGTTTCCGAGCTTCACTCGCTCTTTTTACGCGGAATACTTCGGTCGAAACGTTCTTCGCACGAAGTTCAAATTCCTCATACAGGTGATTGTTGAATCCTCCGGCGGGAAGTTTGTCCTGCCAGTTATCGCAGGTTTGTTTCACAATTTCCTATCCTCCATAATATATATTTAAAAGCTCCTCACCCACGAAATTGAATGGGGAGCTTGCCGATTTTCAGATTGTTACAGATCAAGATGCAGGGGAGCTAGTTATCCTGCTGATCAACTCAATAAACCCCGAACACGAGCGTAGGCAGCCACGTAACAATCTTCGGGAACACCGTAATAAGAAACAGACCGATTATCTGAATAAAGACAAACGGAATTATCCCTCTGTAAATATGCGCCATCGTATATCCCTGGGGAGCGGCACCCTTGAAGTAGAATAGTGCGTATCCGAAGGGAGGTGTGAGAAACGACGTCTGGAGGTTAACGCACATCAGCAGGGAGAACCACAGGGGATCAAACCCTATCTCCATCGCTATCGGTAGAAAGATCGGCACGGTGACGAGAAGAATAGCGGCCCAGTCAATAAACGCACCCATGATAAATACAATAGCCATCATGATAAGAAGAGCCGTCCATTTGTTCAGGCCACTCCCCACAAGGAGATTAGAAACCACATCACCTCCACCAGCTCCCAGAAAGACAGATGCGAAGAACTTTCCACCGATGAAGAGCATCATGACCATTGAGGTAACCTTCAACGTCTGGTAGCCGGAATCCTTAACAACCTCCCAGCCCATCTTGCCTTTAACCACTGCGAGGAGCACCGCGCCCAGAGCGCCCATGCCCGCTGCTTCGGTAGGTGTTGCGATACCGCCAAGGATGGAACCCATGACTATCAGGATCAGTGAAAGAGGAGGTATCAGAGACTTGAGCGTCATACCCCATTTCTGGACGGCGGTATACCTTGAAGATTCTTCTTTGGAAACCGGCGGCCCGAGAGCAGGGTTCAAATTGCACCTTACGATGATATAGGCGAAATACATTCCTGCAAGGAGCAGGCCTGGCATTATACCGCCAGCGAAGAGCATGCCGACGGACGTTTCCTTCATGCCCGTCAGTCCTCCGTAGACGACCATCATGATACTCGGGGGAATAAGAATACCCAGAGTACCTGCAGCACAGATAACACCCGCGGTCATTTCTTTGTTGTAACCCCTGCTAAGCATCGCAGGGCTTGCGAGTAGCGTCATGGCAACGACGGATGCCCCGATAATACCGGTAGAAGCGGCAAAAACCGTACAGACGCCAACAACCGCCAGGGCCAGCCCCCCTTTGACTCCACCGAGAACAATATACATGGAGTTAAAGAGCTCCTCCGCAACACCGGATCGATCAAGAACCTGTGCCATGTAGATAAAGAGTGGAACGGCAACAAGGGTATAGTTTTCCGTCAATCCCCAGCAGATGTTCGCGAAAATATCAAACGTCCCGGGGATATTGAATCCACTAGAAATGAGTCCGAATAGGGCGGATATGAACATGAGCGTATAGGCAAGAGGGTGCCCGAAAAGAATACAGATGATAAGACAACCGAATATAGCGACCGAAAATACTTCAGGAGACATTGGCCACACCCTCCTTTCCTATGGATTTTAACTCTTTTATCGTTCTTAAAAGATCGGAAACACCCTGAAGGAAAAGAATTATAAAAGCCAATACCATCAAATCCTTATACGGCCACAGGTAAGGAGCCCAGCTCGACCAGCTCCTTTCCAGATTTAGCGTGGCGGTTAGACCAAAGTAGAATGTCCAGATGATAACACCAAGAACAACCGGAAGCGAAATGATGAGGAAGGATAATATCTTGATTATTAAGCGCGCCTTCAATGGCAAACGCATAACAAAAATATCGACCTTCACATGTCCGTCAAAGTGATCCGTATAAGACAAACCGAACATATAGTGCATACCATAGAAAAACATGGTAACTTCAAAAGCCCATATCGTGGGACTGTTGAAGCCATACCTCATAAACACCTCAAAGATTACAACCCCGAGTAGCGGTATAATGAGAAAGGAACTGACATTGCCCTGTTTTTCAACAAACCAATCAATTCCGCTCGTTATCTTGTCAATCATAATTCTTGCCTCTCTGGTGCAGCCTTGACTGCAAACGTTGGCATTACAAGGGCGTTCCCCCCCCCGGATCACGGGGGAGGGAACGCAGATGCATGACTCAAATACCCGCCGGCAATCGTTCATCCGGCACAAACACACCCTGCATGCGAGATCGCATAAACGTCTACGAAATCACTACTGCAGGTGTTTCCCGGCAATGTAATCATCGATGGGCCACGGGGCAACACCGGACTTCATTTGCCTCCACTCGGCGTAGTCTTCCTTGAACTTCTCCTGGGAATCGAGCATCTTCTTTACATCAGGATACTTTGCCTTCAGCTCTTCGAGATATGCCTTCGTAGTCTTCGCAAAGTCACTCAACGTCTCATCACTCATCCTGACGAATTCCATCTTCTTTCCAAGCAGCTTGATGGCCTCCGCGTTCAGGTTCTGAATCCACCACTGGCTCCATCCCTGGGTTTCCACTGCGCAAATCTTGACAATCTGCTTCAGGTCCTCGGGCAGCTCGGCCCATCTCTTTTTGTTGATGTAGAGTCCGCACTGGATACCGGGCTGATGAACACCAGGCTCGATGCAGTACTTGGTGATATCATCAAAACCCATAGGATACGTCATTGCGGGCGATGAAAACTCGCCTGCATCGATGAGACCGCGTTCCAAGGCAAGATAGATCTCACCACCGGGAAGCGGAGATACAGAAGCGCCCATTCTGTTCAGGATGTCCATGTACCAGCCGACGGTCCTGATCCTCATACCCTTGAAGTCTTCCATCTTTTCGGCGCGAATGTTGGACGACAAACCCATCTCCTGGTCGAGCTGACCGCATGGAAATGCAACCATGTTATAGCGGCCATAGAGTTCGTTCATCATCTCTGCTCCACCTCTTTCATAGAGCCATATACCGTAGCCTTCGCCATCAAGGCCGAACGGCACGGACGCGAGGGCCACGAAGGCCTGGTTTTTACCCTTCCAGTAGCCGGGCCAGTCATGTCCGCAATCAGCCGAACCCTTGCTCACCGCATCGAAGGACGCCATCGCGGGTACCAGTTCTCCCGCAGAAAAGGGTTTGATATTCAGACGGCCGGCCGATGCCAGCCTGACGCTGTCACAAAAATGCACAGCGACATCATAGAAAAGAAGACCCTTCGACCAGGGCATGACCATTTTCCACTTGAAATTCTGGTCTGAGACCTTATAATCCACTTTCGCTGCAGTTGCATGGCGCTTGTCAACGCCGAACTTCCCACGTTTCGCCGCCGTTGAAATGGTAGCCGTAAAACAGATAATAAGAATAATACTCAATGCAATGGTTAAAACTTTCTTCATATCTTTCTCCTCCTGTGTTTTATAATATGGAAAAACTTTTCAAAGAGTTCAACCCACCCAGTAATTCCTTCACCTCCCTTCTCAAAGATTAATGTACGGTATTATATTGAAGTGGACCCCAAGTCAAGGACAATTTTCTCCTAAATTAAGGTGCGCTTCTTT
>CAZRUU010000089.1:0-5966 GCA_964603235.1 uncultured Syntrophaceae bacterium
CCTTGGCGAGTTCGGTGATGATGGAACCGGTTGCTATGTTGGAGGCACAGCCGTAAGATTCAAACTTGATGTCCGTGATCCGCTTTGTGTCGGGATCGACCTTTATGTTAACCCCTACCATATCCCCGCAGGCCGGACTGCCTTCCATGGCATTGCCGTCAGGATTCTCAATCTTTCCTACATTGCGGGGATGTCGAAAGTGTTCCAGTACCTTTTCACTGTATGGAAATGTCATTTCTGAACCTCCTTCTTGTTACCCAGTGGGCTGATTTTCCTTAATTCCCCTACCACTTCGGCGATTGTGT
This sequence comes from uncultured Syntrophaceae bacterium, assembly GCA_964603235.1. Taxonomy (GTDB): domain Bacteria; phylum Desulfobacterota; class Syntrophia; order Syntrophales; family UBA2210; genus UBA2210. Next base: position 306 of record CAZRUU010000089.1, read on the forward strand.
CTATCACCGAATCCACTTCCTCCATAGTATTGTAACGGCTGAACGTAAAACGGATAGACCCGTGTGCCCTTTCATGGTTTCCACCTAGCCCAAGAATTACATGGCTTGCCTCCAGAGAGCGGCTGAAGCAGGCGGACCCTGTGCTGACGGAAAACCCACGCATATCAAGATGCAGCGTGATGGATTCTCCCTCCACAAAATGAAAAGTGATATTTGCATTCTGCGGGCTTCTTTTTGAGCGATGTCCGTTCAGGGTTGTGTCCGGTATTTCGGCCGACACGCGATCGATAAGGTGGTCTCGCATAGTCTTGAGCCGCTCGTTCTCCTCGGGAGCGACCAGTTCAACCGCTTTGGCAAAACCCACGGCCCCCGGAATATTCTCCAGCCCTGCACGCAGGTTAAACTCTTGAAATCCACCGTCCATCCACTTTGTGACAGGTGTTCCCTTGCGCAAATAAAGCCCGCCGACTCCCTTTGGGCCGTGAATCGTGTGAGAAGAAACGGTGATCAGATCCACCTTCACCTTTTTTAAGTCCAGGGGAACCCGCGTGAAGGTATGAGTGGCATCGGTGTGAAATAAGACCCCTTTCTCATTGCAGATGCGGCCGATGGTTTCAATGTCTTGTATAGTTCCGATCTCCTGGTTTGCGTGCTGGATGGAAACCAGGATCGTTTCATCGGTAATAGAGTCTCTCAGTCTGTTGAGATTGACAAGACCTTCAGGATCTACGTCCAGATAGGTAATTGAAAAGCCTTGCTTTTCAAGTGCCTTAGCGCTGTGAAGTACAGGGAAATCCTCGATTTCAGAAATGATGATGTGTTTGCCTTTTTTCTCACCGAGAGACAGTGCCACTCCCTTGACGGCTATGTTGCTGGACTCAGTGCTTCCCGAGGTGAAGATGAATTCCTCACCAGTGGCGCCGATATAATTTGCGAGAGTATGCCGGGCTTTCTCCAACGCCTCCCGGGCTTCAATTCCGAGAGAGTACCCGAACTCCGAAGTGGCAACAGGGTAGATGTCAAAGAAATATGGCTTCATAGCTTCCAGCACCCTTTCGTCCATCCGGGTAGCCGCAGCGTTGTCGAGATAAACAGTTTTTTCAATCATCTCAACTTCTCCTTATATAAATAAAGTTATTGTTGATTCTCTCGCCTCCTGTATATAAGCCCCCACAGCACCGTATTCATCTATCAGATCCTGCCGAAGATCCTCCCGATGTATACCCATGATCTGCATCGTCATTTCACAGGCGATAATCTTGCCGCCCAGTTCCTTAAAATCCTGGAGGAGCTTTTCAAGGGAGGCCACGTTCGCCGCCCGCATCCGGCGCCGTATCATCCATTTCCCGAGGCCGAACATATGCATCCTGGAGAGAGCCCCCTTTTCCAGTTTTCCCTTGATAAGGCGTTCAAGACCCCAGAATGTGAAGTAGAGCGAGGCTTCCATACCCATTGATAACGAACCATTGGCTATGATAAGAGCGCTGTATATCTTATCCATATCACCACTATGGACTACGATAGTCGTTTTATCAGTCATAGTTTCACCATCCTTCCCGTTAGACACCTATCTTGATCTTCCACACACCCTCTTCTTCCTGTATGCCCACCAGTTTTAGCCCCAGCGCCTTAAGGGCCATCGGTATCTCTTTTCTGGAAGCAGGGTGTGTCCCCACAACCTCCACGGTATCTCCCGGTGAGGCCTTCCGGAGCGCCTTACGGGTCTCCACCAGGGGCACCGGGCAGGTTTCGCCACGTACATCCACCTTTATGTAAGCCATAATAATCACCTCTACTTTATAATGTAATTACCCATGTCAGAGATTTCAATAGATAGCTGTCGTTCCAAATCCATTTTTAGTAATTGAGCCAACGGTTCCCTCATCTATTCACCTTTTTCGAAGTTTATACCGTTCTTTTTGAATCGACAAAGCCGACCAGTTTTTCACTGTCCAGTTCTCTCCTGAAAAGTGGGGTGGTCTCTTTGCTGTAAACCGGCAGCGTTTCGTTGAAACTGGGTTTGCCGGGATGTATGTAGAAAATACCCAGAGGCAACCTATCCTTTTCTATCGCCCTTCTAAATGCTTCCGTTCTGTCAGATGGATTGTAATTATCTTCAAGATAATAGATGTGATCCTTAAACCACTCATAGGTATTTACTTTATTAAAGGTCACACAGGGTTGAAGAATATCAACGACGGAATATCCTTTATGGGTAATCGCTTTTTTCATGATTTCTTTGGTATATTCAAAATCCCCTGCAAAAACCCTCGCCACAAAAGAAGCATCCAGAGAAATCGCCACGGCAATGGGATTGAAGGGCTCTGAATTTGTACCGTTTACCTGTACCGGCGTGATAAATCCGGACTGGCTGGTCGGAGATGCCTGTCCCTTGGTGAGCCCGTACACCATGTTATTATGAATTATATTCGTAATATCGGGATTTCTTCGAATGGCGTGAATGAAGTGGTTCCCCCCTTCACCATACATGTCCCCGTCACCACTTTCGGCAATAACGGTAAGACCGGGGTTAACGGCTTTTATGCCTGTTGCGGGGGGCAATGCCCTGCCGTGGAGACCGTTAAATATGTTGGTTTTCAGATAGTGAGGAATTTTCGCTGCCTGTCCGATTCCGGAAACGATGACCAGTTTTTCGGGTTGTATGCCTGTCTCAACGAGTGCCGATTTAAGCGCTTTCAAGATGCCGAAGTTCCCGCATCCGGGGCACCAAGCCATATCGATATTCCCCATATCAAATTGTTCAGTATCCATAGATCATCCCTCCTGATCCAATATTGCTTTCACCTGTTCAGTTAATTCTTCCACGGTAAATTGAATACCATTATATTTCAGAATCTTGTTCCTGATATCAAATCCGGTAGTGATCTTTACCAGACTCCCGAACTGGCATGTAGCATTTCCCTCGATCACGATGGTACGCTCCGCTTTTTTGAGGTAATCCAAGGTTCCCGGATGAACCGGATACACCTGTTTGAAGTGGAGAAGGGCGACATCGACCCTTCCCAGATTCTCCATCGCCTCGCGAATTACATGGAAGGTCGAACCCCAGCCGATGAGAAGGACCTTGTAATCTTTTTTCCCCACAAGTTCGGGAGGAATGGCTTCCTCTGTTATTCCCGTCAGTTTTGCCAGCCGTTTGTCGACCATTGCGATCCTCAGATCGAGGTCTTCGGTGATATGGCCTTTCTCGTCATGCTCGTCGCTGTCCGCCAGGACGAGTCCCTCTCCGTAACCCGGTATGCCGCGGGGTGATATGCCGTTCTTGGTTAACCGGTATCGTTTATAATCGTGATCTGTCTTTTCTATATATTGAGTAATGTGGGTTTCCGAGAGATTGAGAGAGGGTATATTATAATACGAATCGATAAAGTATTGATCTGTCAGGATAAACACCGGAACCTGGTATTTATCGGCAAGGTTGAAAGCCCGGTGTGTCAGATCAGCGGCATCTTCCAGTTTTCCCGGCGCGAGGATAATCCGGGGGAACTCACCGTGACCCGAATAAAGTACGAGTTGCAGGTCACCCTGCTCCGTTCTTGTCGGCAGCCCGGTAGCAGGGCCGGGTCTCTGGGCAACATGGATTACCATTGGGCTTTCGATCATTCCGGCCAGTCCGACCGCTTCTTCCATGAGGGCAAATCCGCCCCCGGATGTCGTTACCATTGCCCTGCCCCCGGCGTACCAAGCGCCAAGTGCCATATTTATGGCACTGATCTCATCTTCCACCTGTTCCGCTATGAGATTAAAATTTTCCGCGTTCCTGGAGAGAAACGTTAGCACGCTGGTTGAGGGGGACATGGGATAGGAAGAAATGAAATTGCACCCACCGGCTATGGCACCGATTCCCACGGCCTCGGCACCGTTTATAATTATTTCCCCGCTTACGTCGGCGTTTTGGGCGACATCGATTTGTATCTTTTTGGAATGTAACAACTCCTGCGCTATCTCATATCCCTTCTGAACCGCGCTTCTATTTTTCTCGACAGACTTTTTGCCACCGGTTGAGAAAAACTGTTCGATGTAGTGATCAAGCTCATCGGCTCCTACCTTGAAAAGCCCCGCAATAATTCCCACTGATATAATATTCGTATAGATTGCTCCTCCTATGTCAGAAGCAATGCCGGAAAAAGAAATATCTATCCAGTTAAGATATTTGTTATCTTCGTTATCCGCGATTATTTCTTTGTCCGCCAAGATCAACGTTTCATTCGATATTCGTTTTTTTAGATGCCCGAGCGCGGCAGCACTAAAAGGGATGAGAATATCAATGCGATTCAGGAGAGAGGATACACGGTTAGACGAAACGCGGATCTCGGTAGAATTGCTTCCTCCACGTACGCGGGACATGTACTCTTTTGTCGCGAAAATATGAAACCCGGAAAGTTTTAAAAGTCTGGTAAGTATCTGCTCAACCGTCTGGATTCCTTGCCCTGCTTTTCCACATAGGACAATTGAAATATCTTCCGTTTTCTTTAAAATCGAGTTTTCCATAAATATTCCCCCATATAACAGGCGACTTACGTTAATCCTCTAGAACTTTTTTCATTTCGTCAAATTTCTCTTGAGTGATGTCACCTTTTGCGTATCGTCTTTTGAGAATATCTAAAGGATTTTCTTTAAATGAGATATCGGAACTCGTCGGTTTTGATGCTTTTACAATAAAATAAACCATCAAAACGATTACAGCTAGGAATAATATCCACATAAACATTCCTCCATACCCAAAACCCATCATATGATCCCAACCGTCCATATGCGCACGACTACTGCCGTTAGCAAAAGTATAAGACGGGAAAATTAAAAGCGCGACTAAATAGAAAAAATATTTTTTCATGATGCAGTCTCCTGTATTATTTTACCTTGAATAATCACTCATATGGTGACAAGGCAAGAATTAACCGCCCGCTGTCTGCGGAAAGGCGGTGTTGCTATACAAATATTCCACCTTTTCTTTATGTTTCATTTCTTCATTGGCCATCTTGAGGAGCATTTCTTTTGCCTCACCGTCCGGGTGCAGATCAGCAAGGGCTTTATAAAAATTGTATGACTGGAGTTCTCTGTGAGCAGCCACAAGATATATGTCCTTGCTATCCATGTCCTTTTTGATGTCCGGTTCTTCCAGATACTCAGCTATTTTATAATCGACGACATCAGTCAACCGCAATGAATCCGGCCCATAATGGCCTTCACGGTAATTGACCAGAAACTCCTTGTGCTTTTGCTCCTCGTCTGCGAGAAACTTCAGCGTGTCCTTAACACTTTCATCTTCAATCCTGTTACAAAGGCCCATGTAGAAACCATAGGCTTCATCTTCTCTTTCTATTGCAACGTCAATAAGGCTTCCTAGTTTTTTTTCTTTCATATCTCCTCCTCCTTTTTCTTTTCACTATTAATTACCAAGACGTTCTCCTAGTTCGCCTCTTGTGACACTCAATCAGTATTTGCACTCAACCCGTTTTGGACCATGACCACCTCAAGCGGAGAGAATTACCCACGACAGATACTGAACTCATGGTCATGGCGGCCGCTGCGAACACAGGATTCAGAAGAATCCCGGAAAAGGGATATAATGCCCCTGCTACAATGGGGATACCGAGACTGTTGTAGAAAAATGCCCAGAAGAGGTTTTGTTTGATTACT
>CAZRUU010000090.1:0-5951 GCA_964603235.1 uncultured Syntrophaceae bacterium
CCGTAATGATTTTGTGAGTATATGCCTGATGTCCCACATCCCAGATGACCTTGTCTTCCGGTGTGTTAAACACGTAGTGGATGGCAAGAGTAAGCTCCACCGCCCCCAGAGATGGCGCAAGATGGCCACCATTTCGGGAAACCACCTCCAGCATTTCCTGCCTGATTTCCCCGGCAAGAATGTTTAATTCTTCAATACTCAGACACCTGATGTCTTCAGGACTGTTTATGCCCTCCAATATGCCAACCTTCTCATCCATAAAAACCCTCTCCATCTCTCGAAAAAATAGACAGGCCTAGCAGGCCTTTCAGAACACAAGGAAGACGTCAGGGAAAATCCTTTGTTCCGGGAATTAATTCGAGTCTGATCCTATTTCTTCTAAAAATAGTCGCTGTTGTCACTATTCCTATGATTTTCGTTCCGCGATAAACCTCGCTATCATCCTCAGAGGTTCAGCCTTTTCATCAAAACGGCTTATGTCTGACAGCGCGTCTTCTACCAGTATCCTCGTTTTCTTTCTGGATTGCTCAAGACCAATCAGCGCGGGATAGGTCGCTTTTTTGCGCCCCTCATCACTGCCGGTGTCTTTTCCCAGTATTTCCCTGCAGCTTTCAATGTCCAGTATGTCGTCGGCTATTTGAAAGGCAAGTCCCGTCTTTCTCCCATATTCCGAAAGGGCGCTCATGTCATCTTCGCCGGCGCCGGCTGCTATTGCCCCCGCCCGGATGGAAACAGTTATCAGCGCCTGCGTTTTATGGGTGTGTATGTAGTTCAGGCTTTCCATGTCCACTTCCTTGCCCTCTGCCCTGAGATCTGCTACCTGGCCGCCTATCATGCCCTCAAAACCCGCCGCTGTGGAAATCTCATGAATTATGGTCAGATTCTTTTCAGGAGATATCCCCGTGGTTCCCCCGGACAGAAGGCGAAAGGCCTCTGTGAGAAGGGCGTCCCCCGCCAAGACAGACACACCTTCACCGAACACCTTATGATTCGAGGGTTTTCCCCTTCTGTAATCATCGTTGTCCATTGACGGCAGGTCATCATGTATCAGGGAATATGTATGGATCATCTCGATGGCGCATGCTACAGGCAACACCGTATCTGTGCTGCCGCCGACCGCTTCCGCGGAAGCCATGCACAGTACAGGTCTTATTCTCTTTCCACCGGCAAACAGAGTATACCTCATGGATTCGGAGATTTCATAAGAAAAGCCGTCCCTTTTCGGAAGGTATTTTTCAAGGGCCCTGTCAACAATTCTCTTCTTTATCTCAAGATATTCTTCAAGCAATATCTTCCGCTTTCCCACCATCTTTCCCCTCAAATGGTCTGATATTTAATGAGTCTCCCTCTTTGAGAAGGATATTAACTTTTCTCTCCGCTTCATCCAGTTTATCAGCGCAAAAACGGGAAAGTTTGATCCCCTCTTCAAAGGCCTTTAATGATTCTTCGAGGGACATATTCCCTTCTTCCATCTTTTTCACAATTTCTTCCAGCTCTTCCAGGGCCTTTTCAAACTTTTTCTCTGCCATTTTCTTGCTCCTGTGAAATCCTGATTAGTGTCCATCCATAAATAGTTTTTTTACCCAATATCGGCGTTACTGTTCAAAAAACAACGCTCGGAATATCAAATATATGCCTGCGGTTATTTCTTTTGCATGCCTTGATCTTGAACAAACACATTCATTTCTGGATGGACACTGGATATTCTTGCCTTGAAACTCCCCGATGAAACCTTCACATCGACACTGTCGTCCACCGCGAGTATGGACACATCCCTGACGATGGTTCCGTCAGACAATTTTACTATACCAAAACCCCTCTTTAACACGGAGAGAGGACTCAGAGTATCTAATATGGACATATCCCTCTGAAACATGCCCTTCAGATTGTCCATATAAAACCGGGTCCGCGCATCCAGTTCTTTTCTTGTGTTTTCAACCCCGCGACGCAACTCACGAATCCTTGTCCCGGGGGTCAGGCGTATCAGCATCCTGCTTGCTGGGAGGAGACTGTTCTCTCGCATTTCAAGAACACGCCGCATTCCTCCCGACAGTCTGATGTACCAGTCATCCAACCCTATGCGCAGGTCCGAAATTCGTCCCCTCGGATCACGCAAGCCCTTCACAACAAAATCCAGCCTGTTTTCCAATTCACGCAGAGACACACCACGGGCATTTATCAATCGTGATTTCAATCTCCGAATTCTCTCGATCAAAACTTTCCTGTCTGGCACAACCAGTTCAGCGGCAGCGGAAGGGGTCGGTGCTCTTAAATCGGCCACAAAATCGGCGATGGTGAAGTCAATTTCATGGCCAACAGCCGATATAACGGGGATTTTAGAAGAGTGGATTGCCCGCGCGACCCTTTCATCGTTGAAACAAAACAGATCCTCAAGCGATCCTCCTCCTCTGGTAACAATAATTACATCAACACCAATTGAGTTCAGATCCGATATGGCGCCACATATCTCCGAGGGCGCCTCTGCCCCCTGTACAGACGCGGGGGCAATGATAATATCAATGGATGGGAATCTTCTCCCTGTTATATTCAATATGTCCCTGACAGCCGCACCTGAAGGGGATGTTACTATCCCTATCTTCCACGGCAGAAAGGGGATGTCCTTTTTGTGAGAAGAATCGAACAACCCCTCTTTCCCCAGACGCTTCTTGAGTTGCTCGAAGGCCATTTGAAGGGCCCCAAGACCCCTCGGTTCCGCGGCATCTATGATGAGCTGGTACTCGCCCCTTGCGGGGTAGACATTCAGTTTCCCCCTGCAGACTATCTTTATTCCATCTTCAAGATCAAAGCCGATTCTGCCCGCCGCGCCCCTGAAAGCGACTACTCTTATCTGGCTACCTTCATCCTTGAGGGTAAAATACACATGACCCGAGGCGGGACGACGAAGATTGGAAATCTCGCCCGTGACCCATATAGCGTCAAAACTGGATTCCAGAAAATCTTTTATGGCCCCAGTCAATGCTGTAACGGTAAGTACGTCTTTCATAAAAATTCCAAGTCAAATATTTAATATCTTTGAAAAACCAGCTTTTCAAAGATATATCCATCAGATTTCCCCAACTATTTTGTTGACATTTTCCCGATCCTGTTGCCAAATAAGAATCTATAAGGGGTTAGAAACAACATGGGTAAAAACATTGTCAATACCAGCAGAGCACCACGGCCAGTGGGCCCATATTCTCAGGCAGTCAAAGCCAACGGCTGGCTGTACATATCCGGGCAAATTCCCATTGACCCGGAAACCGGAGAGATTGCAGAAGGGCCATTTGAATTCCAAGCACGTACAGCGCTGAACAGTCTGAAGGAGATCTTGGAGGCAGGTGGATCAGGCATTGACCGCGTTATAAAGGTCACAATCTTCCTGACCGACATGAGGTGTTTTGCGCAGTTTAACGACATATACGCGGAGTATTTTGGAGAGTCCCGCCCGGCCAGGGCCTGCATGGAAGTAAGCCGCCTGCCTAAAGATGCTACCATAGAGATAGAAGCAGTGGCTCTTTGTGATTGATTTGCCGCCACTAGTGACATCTCTTAATATATCCAACCCCTTACTTGATTCCTCCTTTTATTTCTCTTCTCCGCGAGGTTCCACGCATTCTCTTTAATACATTATCTTCAATCTGCCTGGCCTGTTTTACCGTATCACTCATCTCCGCCTCTTCTCCCAGATTCAGTGCCTGATCTGTCTTCTCGCTGATTCCGAAACGCATTCTCAGTACCTTTTCTTCCCTCGGTGTCAGAGTGGACAGTATTTTCCTAGTTTGCTGGGCAAGATCCATGCTCATAGTAGCATCGGAGGGGGACATGATCTTTTTGTCCTCTATAAAATCTCCGAGAGAACTATCCTCTTCCTCTCCTATAGGTGTCTCCAGAGATATCGGCTCCTTGGCTATTTTTAACACTTTTCTTACTTTATCTAGAGGGAATTCCATCTTCTCTGCGATCTCAGCGGGGGTGGGCTCTCTCCCCAGTGCCTGGACCAGGTACCGCGAAGTCCGGATAAGTTTGTTTATGGTTTCAATCATATGCACCGGGATTCTTATCGTTCGCGCCTGATCCGCTATAGCCCTTGTAATAGCCTGGCGTATCCACCATGTTGCGTAGGTGGAAAATTTATACCCTCTCTGGTATTCGAATTTTTCAACAGCCTTCATCAACCCTATATTCCCCTCCTGAATAAGGTCCAGGAATTGTAGTCCCCTGTTCGTGTATTTTTTGGCAATGCTTACAACCAACCTGAGATTCGCCTTTATCAACTTCCGTTTTGCCAGTTCCGCCTCCAGCTCCCCCCTTTTCATAGAAGTGACAACCAGTTTCAGGGTCTCTTTGGAGGCGCCAATTTTCCCCGTTAACCGTTTCCTGTTATTGCGCGCCTGTCGGATTATTCTTTCGGACTCCACTAATTTTTCAACGGGGATACCAGTCTCTTCAGAAATCTGTTCTTCTTCGCCATCTCTCATCCGGGAAAATATCTTATCGAGAGTATTGAGTGACATTCCCGTCCGTTTCCTGCATGCTGCTATTTCCCGATCACCCCTGTTAATATCGGCAACGACTTTCTTAAGTTCCAGAACCATCCCATTTATGCGCCTCTTACTGAAATTTATATCCTGACAGAGTTTTATGATTTTTCTGAGATTTTTTTCCAGTTCCTTTTTTATGTTTTCTTTCTCAAAAGCATCCAACTCTTTTCTTTTCAGATCTGCCTTCAGCATGGCATCCCGTGCATCCAACTTTGCCACCCTGCCGGCAAGTCTTTGCACCCTTTCCCGATGTACATTCTCTTCAGTAAAACCATTTTCATCTTCAAGATTATCAACAACAGTTTTTACCTTTATCTTGTCGTCTCTGAGCCTGTCTCCTATATCCACAGCCTTTTTTATAAAGATCGGCAGACTGAAAAGGGTTTCTTTAATTCTCTTTTCCCCATTTTCAATCTTTTTCGCTATTTTTACCTCTTCCTCACGGCTAAGCAGGGGCACAAGCCCCATCTCCCTCAGGTACATTTTTACAGGATCCCCTGTCTTGCCTAGCGCGGCCAAGGGCAAGGGCAGTATTCCATTCTTTGTTTTTTCTGGAGCTTCCTGGGCTTTAGCGACCGGTTTACGGATAATCTTTCCATTCTTGTCAAAATCGACAATTTCAATATTTTTCTCATGGAAAAGCATCAATATATCGTCTATCTGTTCTGAAAATATAATGTCGGACGGCAGGGTATTGTTGATATCCTCATAAGTGAGAAACCCATTCTCTCTGCCCATCTGAATAAGCTTGTTTACCTCATCCGACTTGATTGGTTTTTTCATTTTTGGTTAGTCCTCTCTCTTCTTTTAACAAATTATTCCTCTCCTGCAACAGGCTATCGCTCAATTCCCTGTCATCCATCTCCCGGGCTCTGATCAGTTCCCTTGTCAGCAGAGCGCGCCTGCCCTTTTGCCATTTGTTCCGTACCTGTTTGATGTTGTCGTCAAAAACCCGGTCGGCAATCTCTCTTTCGGAGAAAGGTCGCTCCATCATCAATTGCAAGAGCCGCTCCTTTACCGAGCCGTTTTCCAGAGCACCGATCAGAGAGGTCATGTCGCCTGTCTCTTCGGTTATCGTCTGCCCCAGTCTTTTCAATGTCTCTGAAGTAAAACAATCCAGTATGCCCTCCCGTGTTACCTCAGGGATTTTCTCGGGATACTCCGTCATCATATAAATAAGGTTTAATTCCACTTTGTCAACTTTTCCCGTCCTCTTTTCCGGAGACGTGGTCCTGCCGGTGGTCTTGGAATTGACAGATGCCTTCCTTACCTTGTCTTTTAAAAGACTCTGTTCGATACCAAGTTTTTCGGATACCCTTTTTATGAACAGGTTTTGTTCTACACGGTCACTGATGGTGCTTATAAAAGAGATTGAATCCCTGCTCACATCCAGATTGTCTTCAAGAGTGC
>CAZRUU010000091.1:0-5951 GCA_964603235.1 uncultured Syntrophaceae bacterium
ACTTCAGACACGCATCGACAGCATCGGGGTCATAAGATATCCCCCTGTTCTCCGTAAGTTCCTCCAGCGCCCCCTCTATTCCAATGGCCCCCTGTATGGCCTGTGTGAGGCCATGGCCTCAACAACATCAGCCACCGCTATTATCTTCGCCTGAGTCATAATCTCATCACCTTTCAGGCCTCGAGGATATCCCGAGCCATCAATCCTCTCGTGGTGCTGATAGACTATATCGGCAATAGGCCAGGTAAACTCTATTTTCTTTAGTATATCATAACCAACCTGGGGATGGACTTTTATTAATTCAAATTCGCTCCCCGTTAATTTGCCAGGCTTGCTCAATATCTCCGATGGAACCCGTATCTTTCCAATGTCATGAATGAGCGCGGCCAGACGTATCCCTCTCATTTCATCATACGGACAGTTCATCTCTCCAGCAATGGCCTCTGCAAGCTGTGCCACTCGTTCTTGATGGCCGGCGGTGTAGGGATCACGCATTTCCAACGCGGAAGCAAGAGCGTTGATAGTTTCCTCCATGCTCTTCATCAGTCTTTCGTCGCTTTTGTGTTTGTAGAGGGCCATCTCTATGGTGCTGTGCAGTTCTCTCTCATCAAAGGGCTTTACCAGATATCCGAAGGGTTCTGTTATCTTGGCACGCTCAAGGATCTCTTCATCGGCATAGGCGGTAAGATAGACAACCGGTATATTAAACTGCTTCCTGATCTGACTGGCCGCTTCTATACCATCTATTCCTCCATTTATGACAATATCCATCATTACCAGATCAGGTCTGAGTTCCCCTGTCTTCTCAACAGCCTCTTCACCGGAAGGAATAATCAATGGGGCATCGTATCCGAGACCCTGCAGTTTGCTTTGTATATCCTTGCCTATAATTGTTTCATCCTCTACAACTAGAATTGTTGTTTCTTTAATCATTTTTTATCCTTTTAAAAAAAGGTACAGACCGCTTTTCTCTCTAAATTCTACTTTGGTACCCCTGCTCTGTGAATACTATCTTAAATAACGTTCCCCTGCTTCTGTCAAGTTCTATCGTCCCGCTAATTTGCTTCGATAAATCCTTTACCAGTTGTAGACCGATTGTTTCCGTATCCCAGATATCTATATCTTCGGGAATTCCAGCCCCATTGTCCTTGATAATAAGTGTATATTTGCCGGTAATTTCATCCGAATGGAGATCAACGACAATTTCCCCTTTCTCCCCTTCAGGAAAGGCATGTGTCAGGGCATTCGAAAGAATCTCTCTGACAATGATGCCAAGAGGGATGGATGTCTCCATCTTAAGTATGATATTATCGACGTTTGGAGTAAATTTGATGAGATTCGAGTTCATTTTGTACGTTTGACACAGATAGCTTGTGAGGCTGTCTATATATTTACGAAAGTTGATGCTTGAAAGGTCCTTTGAACGGTAGAGCTCCTCGTGAATGATTGAGACTGATCTTACGCGACCTTCAAAGTTCTTAAGTATATTCAGCGTTTTCTCATCGGAAATTTTCTGTGACTGTATGCTTAACATACTAAAGATCATTTGCATGTTGTTGTTAACCCTGTGATATACCTCTCTCAGAAGAACCTCTTTTTCTTTAAGTGATTGTTTTATTTGTTCCTCGGCGCGCTTGCGGTTGGTGATGTCGCGTGTAACTCCCAAGATCCCTGTCCACCGGCCGTCCACGTCACGCAGTGCCGACAACCTTTCCTCAACCCAGATGACGGAACCGTCCTTATGTATATCCTCCACCTCAAAAGTGCGTGTCCGGTTCGGATCCGCCCAGTCCGAGGTCTCCAGCATCATCTCTTCATCAAATTCCCTAAGGACGATCTCCAGAGAAGCGGGTGACGTAACCTTGTCAAGCGGCAGGGCCATAAACTCCTCAGGCGTATATCCAAGAAGGTCAAAGACAGACGGACTGATGTAAGTGGAATGCAGATCCATGTCCACCGTCCAAATCACATCCGCCGCGTTTTCTGCAAGGAGGCGGTATCTCGTTTCGCTTTTCCGCAACGATTTCTCGATCCGTTTGCGGGCATAGATGTCATGAACAAGGTAAAAAATCGTCAACAGTCCCAGTAAATATATCAGGGTGGTTTCAAAGAAGGCCTCCCGATAATTTATTGGTGTCTTCGGCGCCATTAAAACCAGGGTGGGAATATCCAGGAATTCATCAAGACAGACAACAACACCCAAAAGGATGAACATTGCGGCAACGAAGAAGATGATATTTAAAGAGGATGTCTTCTCCTCCGGGTAAAGTTGAAGGAATTTTTTCTGATAATATTTCCAGATAAATATAAACATTAAGATGAAGAACAGTTGGAGTAACGACATCAACAAAACAACCAGAAATTCGCTGCTTTTAAAAAAAGATTTTTGTCCGAGATGGATCCATTTGTTCAGGATCGCCTTTCTTTCATTCGGAGAAACCTGATCCAGTGCCTTTTTTACGATGCTGTTGAGCTCCGGCCAGTCCCTGCGCGAAGCAAAGGACAGCCTGGTGAAATAACCTGTTTCTCCAGCCACCCGCAGGTTTGTTATCCCTTCCTTTTCAATGTAGTAAATCGCCACGGGGAGGGTTGCCACCAGGGCATCTGATCCTCCCAGGGATACTTTTCTCAGGCCGCTCTGGAGATCCGACACCAGATCGAGATCAATGTCCGGGTAATCTGCCTGGATAAATTCCTGCCAGACATAGCCTTTTACGACAGAGACCTTCATATCGCGGATTTTCTCCATGTCCATCGTTCCCTGTGTCTTTCTCCTGGCAATGATTACGCCCGGCAGGACGATGTGGGGATCACAAAAGAGAACATATTCGGAACGCCCCGGCGTCTGTGCTGCCGCAGGAAGGACATCGACTTTCCTTGTCCTTGCTTTCTCAAGGACTTCATTCCAGCCCTTACAACGGACAACCTTGAATTTGATGCCCAGTTTCTCTTCCAGGATTGCAATGTAGTCCGCCGCAATGCCTGTATAGCTGCCATCTTTATCAAAATACTCAATCGGGGGGAAATATGGGTCAGGCGCTATCTTTATCACGGGATGAGCGGAAAGCCAGTCCCTTTCTCCTGCTGTCAGTTGAACCGGACTGTTTTCATCCGGTTGCCCGGCGGCAGCGATAGAAAAAAAGGCAACTGTTAAGATGAAGACAAAGACAAGAATCACGGAAAGAAGGAGTTTACGTTTCATGCCCCGAATGTATTGCTGACCGGTTATGAATAATTTTATCTTTTTCATAAATCTTTCTCTAATCCAAATTTCTCAATCCAAAATAAGGAGATTCTCAATCTAAATTCCCCACTCCACAATCATTATTTCACCATCCTGAACCTCAGGACAATGACGGCTCCCTTTGGCTCGTTGTCTTCAGCCCAGGCATAGCCGCCATAACTCTCCATGGCCTTTTTCACAATGTGGAGGCCGAGACCGGTGTGGCCGGTATCCCCGTACATGAATCCCTCTTCAAATATCTTTTCCTTTATATCATCGGGGATGCCTGTTCCGTTGTCGGCAATGCGCACCTCGCACATATCCCTTTCCCTGCCTGTGGTTATTGTGATTCTGTCGGCCTTCCCGTGGATGACGGCATTTCTTATGATGTTGTCTATGACGGAAGAAAGAGAATCATCGGCCATTACCTGGGCTTTGCCTTTGATTTCGAAGTCTATGGATGGATAGCTTTTGATGACCCCATCTACAGCTTCCCTTATATCGCTTGGCTTTAAATTTTTGCGGGAAGACATGAAGGATTCAAGCCCTCTCATCCTCTTTATAAGCTCAAGGCTCTTTCTCGCGTGGGAGGATATCTCTTTTAAGAGTCCCTCTTCGGGAGATTTGTTGTAGAGATTGAGCGCGCTTTGGATGACCACGAGGTCATTCGTCAGATCGTGGCGTAGTATCTGATTGATCAGGGTAAGGTGCTCTTGATGGGACTTTATTTCCTGCTCCGCCAGTTTGCGATCGGTGATATCGACATAGATTGCAACCACTCCAATCAGTTCTCCATTAACCATAATCGCGGATCCGCTCGCTATAACATCTACCGGGGAACCATCCTTCCGGAAACGTACAGTCTCCCAGGGAGATAAAGCTTTACCGTCCATGACCTTCTTTGTAGCTCTTTTCGCCCCCTCCATGGCATCGGAGGTGGTGGCAACCAGGGGGTCAAGCTCCCTGCCTATTACTTCTTCCTGCGAATATCCGAACAGTTTCTCTGCTCCCGGATTCCATCTTAGAACGTGGTGGAAACGGTCCAGAGCGATAATGGCATAAGGGGCTGCTTCGAGTATCCCCTCAAGATACTGGAAGCGCCCTTCAAGTTCCCTCTCCATTTCCTTGCGTTTTGTGATGTCGCGTGAACTCAGTACAGCCCCTGTTGTCTGACCAGAATCGTCATATATAAAATTGCCGATTGTCTCCAACCATATATAATGCCCGTCTGCGTGTCTCGTACGATATTCAACCCTCGCCGGTTTTGACTCCACAAACGCTTCTGCAAACGCTTCTGCAAAGATCTTTTGAACTTTTTCCATGTCGTCGGGATGAACTACTTCGAAACTGGATTTGCCAACTCTTTCCTCCGGGCTATAACCCAGTACGGCTTTGTGAGATGGACTGGAATAGAGGTTTGTCCCCTGTGTATCGACAAGTCGGATCATATCATGCATATTTTCAGCTATCAGGCGGTATTTCTCTTCGCTTTTCCGCAGCGCCTCTTCCGCCTGCTTGCGTTCGGTGATATCGCGGGCAACCCCGATTCTGCCTGCTGTCTTTCCAGTGGCATCCAGAAGCAAGGTTACATTCAGTTCTATCGGAACAGTTCCTCCATTTTTATGTTTCATTTCAATTTCATAAAGAGGAATCTCTCCTCCGGCAAGACCTTTTTTGAAACGCTCAACCGTTGATTTCACGTATTCAGGAGAAATAATTTCTGTGAATGAACGCTCGATAAGCTCCTGCCAGGGATAACCTATTAATTTCTCTGCGGCAGGACTGACGTAAGTAAATTTTCCCTCCAGGTCTAAAACAAAAGTTATATCGTTTGTCGTCTCGGCAAGTGTTCGATATTTCTTCTCGGAATCGCGCAACTCCCTCTCTGCCTGCTTCTGCTCGGTGATATCAAGGATTTGGGCAATTGTTCTAACCCTTCCTTTGGAATCTTTGGATACAGTGGAACTTATCTCGACGCGCCTTTTTATTCCGTCTTTCCGAACAACATTAAACTCATATCTCGGAGGAGGTTTTTCCTCTGCTTGTCTTAGTTTAAATCTGTCCGCGACAAGCTTTTTGCCTTTTTCATCAATAAATTTCCTGAAATCCTGACCAATAATCTCACTGCGAGAATATCCCACAATCCGGCAGAACATATCATTTACATATGCGAACCTGTAATCTTCACCCACAATAAGAATCCCATCATGAGAATTCGCAACAATAGAACGATAATTTTCCTCACTCTCCCGCAGTTTCTTTTCCATCTTGTGTTTGTACAGGGCCATCTTTACGGCGGCTTGCAGTTCCATGTCCTCGAAGGGCTTGAACAGACAGCCGAAGGGTTCCGAGCGGGCGATATCTTCCAGTCGGGCATCACTGACATTGGCGGTGACGTACACAACAGGGATGTCGAAACGGGTATGTATCTGATCGGCAGCTTCCACACCATCCATATCTCCCTGCAGGATGATATCCATCAGGATCAGATCAGGACTCAGCTCCTGCGCCTTTCTGATTGCTTCTTTTCCGGAAGCGGCAATAGCCGGAACATCGTATCCCATGGATTCCAGCTTGTACCGCGTTTCCATGGCGATTACCCGCTCATCCTCAACGATCAGTATCTTTGTTTTTTCATCCATTGTTGTGCCACCTTAATATAATATTTTTCTTTTGCGGGACAGTAGCGTTGTCTCTCAGTGGGTAACATATCTGCAGGGAACAGAGC
>CAZRUU010000092.1:0-5950 GCA_964603235.1 uncultured Syntrophaceae bacterium
GTTTCGGCCGGCGTTATTTCCATAGACATGGATGATGTAATCAGCACAATAAACAGCGCTGCGGAAGCTATGCTGGATATAAAAGGTGGGGAGATTTCAGGCAATAAGTATGAAGATGTTTTGAAGCCTGAACATATGGAGATGGTAAAAGGATTTCGTGAGGAGTTGAACACAAACGATGGTGGTTTTGTGGAGAGACAAATTCAACTCACAGTCAGGGATAAGGTGATTGCAATCCTGGTATCGGCAACAATCCTTAGAGACGATGATAACAACTATATGGGTGTAGTGGCCGTGTTTGAAGATCTTACCCAGCTTCAAAAGACTGAACGTATTGCTGCGTGGAGGGAAGCTGCCAAGAGAATAGCGCATGAAATAAAAAATCCTCTGACTCCAGTTAAACTGAGCGCCGAGAGGTTGCAACGGAAATATGGGGATAAGATCGAGGGAGAAACAGGTTCTGTATTTCATGAATGCACAAAAACCATAATAAATCAGGTGGAAATCCTGAAAAATCTGGTCGATGAATTTTCGCGTTTCGCGAGGCTGCCTGTTACGAATCTTTCCCCGGATGATCTCAACGCGGTTATTAAAGATTCTGTAATCTTTTTCCAGGATGCCCATAAAGATATAGCATTTGATTTTCGAAAAGATGCTGGCATACCTATGTTGAATATCGATGCGGAACAGATAAAAAGAGTAATGACCAATATTCTGAATAACGCGGTTGCCGCTGTCTCAGTAGTGGATTATGAAGGGAAAGTTGAAATTAGCACCCATTATGATAAAGAGAGTAACAATGTCAGGGTGGATATCAGTGACAACGGACCCGGCATCACGCCGGAGGATAAGTTAAAACTGTTTGAACCCTATTTTTCCACTAAAAAGGCAGGCACAGGTCTTGGTCTTGTAATAGTGAGTTCCATAATGTCTGACCACAATGGTTCTGTTAACGTGAGAGACAATATATATGGGGGAACGATAGTGTCTATCGAACTGCCCATAGCATAGGATTGGATTATGAATGATACGATACTGGTCGTAGATGATGAAGAGAGTATTTGCCTGTCATTGAAGGGGATTCTTTCGGATGAAGGATATGAGACGCTGACTGCTCAGAGCGGAGAGGAGTGTCTTGAAATCATCGAGGAGGAGCTTCCCGGCCTTGTCCTTCTGGATATATGGCTGCCTGGAATCGACGGTATCGAAACCCTGAAGCGTATCAAATCAAGATACCCCAAAATACAGGTAATAATGATATCCGGGCATGGATCAGTTGAGGCCGCGGTAACAACGACAAAACTGGGAGCCTTTGATTTCATTGAAAAACCCCTGTCTCTTGATAAAATTGTTCTTATTGTGAATCACGCATTAAATATTATACGCCTGGAAGAAGAGAATAGACTGTTAAAAGATGGTCTGAGCCACGAAATCGACGGAAACAGTAAGGCAATTATTGAATTAAAAGAAATGATACAGATTATTTCCCCAACCAATGCGTGGATCCTTATTATGGGTGAAAACGGAACAGGGAAGGAACTTGTTGCCAGGTCGATACACAGACAGAGTGGTCGCTCCGATAAGCCTTTTATAGAGGTAAATTGTGCGGCCATACCTGAAGAGCTGATAGAAAGCGAGCTGTTTGGACATGAGAAGGGGGCGTTTACGGGGGCCACGGAGAAAAAAAGAGGGAAATTCGATCTTGCGAATAAGGGAACCATTTTTCTCGACGAAGTCGCGGACATGAGTCTGAAGGCCCAGGCAAAAATCCTCAGGATCCTGCAGGAGAAAAAGTTTGAAAGGGTTGGCGGAACAAGAATTATTGATACCGATGTGCGTGTGCTGGCTGCGACCAATAAGAACCTCGAATATGAAATGGAAAAAGGAAGATTCAGGCAGGACCTGTATTACAGATTAAATGTGATTCCCTTGGAAATTCCACCGCTCAGAGACAGA
This sequence comes from uncultured Syntrophaceae bacterium, assembly GCA_964603235.1. GTDB lineage: Bacteria > Desulfobacterota > Syntrophia > Syntrophales > UBA2210 > UBA2210. Next base: position 1,957 of record CAZRUU010000092.1, read on the forward strand.
ATAGAAGATGTTCCTCTACTGGCAGATCATTTCATCAGGGAATTTTCGCTGAAGGAATCAAAAAAGGAGAAGCATATTGCTGATGATGCGTTTGAAGTGCTTGAGGATCATATCTGGCCCGGCAATGTAAGAGAATTAAAGAATATCATAGAACGACTGGTGATCACATCGCCATCGGACATCATCACCGCTGATGACATTCCCATCCTGTCGAAGGAGAATCACATATCCCGGGATTCCGGCTTTTCTGAGGACGTATATTCTTTCAAGGGGGCAAGAGAGATATTTGAAAAGGATTATCTTGTAAAAAAGCTTGTGGAAAACGACTGGAACGTGAAAAAAACGGCGGAATCCATAGGTCTGGAAAGAAGCAATCTGCACAAAAAGATTAAGGCCTATGGACTGAATGAGATAAAAGAAAAATTGTAACTATTCCACCTGTCCCTATACCGCACACAAAGCGGAGCGTCCCGGCAGAAGTTCCAGCCGATGCTTTCTTATGGACAGCAATTCCGGGTGCAAAATATTTTTTATTCCTGAAAGAGGAACGATGCGATAGTCGGTATCGAGTATCTCTGCCAGTAATTGCGTGAAGTGTTCGTTCCATATCCCTCCTTCTGCCTCGGCATGTACAGGAAGTACGTGAATGCCGCCATCTTTGAGGATATTCAATATAGTTGGAACAAATGTGTCAACGCCGATCTCTTCAAGGCAGGGCAGGTCTGAAGGTATCTCCATCAGGCCGGAGATCTCATGTATGAAAGGTTTCTGTGCGCGTGTGCAACTGAGGTATGCAAACCCGTATTTGCCGGCCGTCTCCAGAGTCTTGTCATCTATCAGCCATCCGGGAGCTCCGAATGAGGATGGTCTGCTGCCGACCAGTTGTGTGTAGGCGTCTATCCCCTTTTGAAACCACTCTTCAATCCATGCGGAGGAGTGGGTAAACAGATCATCCTGCCACCGCCTGTGATCCCACGCATGGAATTCCACCTCGTGTCCCTCTGATAGTATGCGTTTTACCAGTTCCGGGAAGGCAAGGGCCACCATGGGAGAGGGGAGAAGTGTCCCATAAAGGGCTGTTCTAATTCCATACAGGCGTCCGGCATTAGTCCTCACCATCTTTCTGAGAAAACGAGGATTTTTGATCAGTTGAAGAACAGCCCGGCCGGATGCATCCGGCCCAATGCTTAGAAAAAAAGTTGCCTTAACACCGAAGTGGGACAGTGTGGAAAGCAGACGGGGAACACCTCTCTTCATGCCTATGTAAGTGTCCACGTCAACCTTCAGGGCCAGGGCATGTTCCCTATTTTGCCGAATGGATTTTTTCATTTTCCTCCAAGAAGGAATATAGCGTCATCTTGAGAGATTCCTCAAGACCCGTTGAGGGTTCCCAGTTCAGCAGTCTACGAGCTTTTTCGATGCTCGGTTTTCTTGTATAGATGTCCTGATATCCCTTGCCGTAATAATCGCCGGCCGATACCTCAATAATCTCGGAGAATTCCTTATCATCTTTATGATCGGGGTGTTCCATAAAGAGATTTTTCAGGATGGAGGCAAGCTCTTTGATTGAATATTCGTTATCCGGATTTCCGATATTGATAATTTCATTCATGCAGCAATTGTCTTTGTTCTCCAGGATCTTCATAAGGGCGTCAATCCCATCGTCAACATAGGTAAAACATCTCTTCTGCCGGCCCCCGTCCACGAGTGATATGGGTTGTTTCATCATCAGCTCCGCTATAAACTGTGTTACAACCCTGGAGCTTCCCTCCTTCGCGGTATCCAGAGAATCCAGCCGCGGCCCGACCCAGTTGAAGGGTCTGAAAAGGGTAAAGTCAAGGTCACCTCTGGTTCCGTGGGCATAAATAACGCGATCGAGAAGCTGCTTGCAGCATGAATAGATCCAGCGTTCTTTCTGTATGGGGCCCAGGACAAGAAATGTTTCGTCTTCTTTGAATTCCGGTTCCGGGGAAGCACCGTATACTTCGGAGGTGGAGGGGAACAGTATTCTTTTGTGATATTTCACACATTGTTTTACGATATTGAGATTCATCTCAAAATCCAGATTGAAGACACCTATGGGATCTTCAACATACTGTTTCGGAGTGGCGATGGCCACCAGCGGCATAATAACATCACACTTCTTGATATGATATTCTATCCACTCCTTATTGATAGATATATCCCCTTCCAGAAAATGAAAAAGGGGATTGTCAAGTGCCTTATCGAGCCTGTCAAATCCGAGGTCCATGCCATATACGGACCAGTCGGTTGTGTTGAGAATCCTGTTTGTCAGGTGATGCCCGATAAAACCATTTACACCAAATATTAAAACCTTCATTTTAGAACCATACCTTTCCTTCCCCTAAAATAGTTGAAGACTCTCTGTTCTTTCAACCTGTTATGCGCAATCTCAATATCTATCAGTTTCAGCCGTCCGTCCGAGCTTCTGATATAGATGTTTCCCCCTTCTGCCTCTACGGTGCCTCCCGCGGTGCCGGAATCATCCCGCTGTTCAGGTTTTCCCAACCAGATTAACAGTTTTTCCCCGTCGGGAAGAAGGGTAAAGGCACCCGGATAGGGATAGGTCACGGCTCGTATGAGATTGTATATTCTCATAACGGGCCAGTGCCAATAGATTTTACCATCTTCCGGCCGTCTGCCGTCATAATAGTTCCCTGAACTCAAATTCTGAGCAATGCGGGGCGCCGCGCCTTTCTTCACAAGGGGTAGAAGCTCTGAGAGGAGTTCTCTCGCGCACTCGCAAAGCTTGCCGTAGAGTGTAAACGCGGTATCTCCAAGTTCTATCGGAACCTCTCTCTGTCCCACGACATCACCCGCGTCAGCCTTTTCTACCATGTGATGCAGCGTAACTCCCGTCGAAGATTCGCCATTCACAAGAACCCAGTTTACCGGGCATCTACCTCGATAGGCCGGGAGAAGAGAGCCGTGGAGGTTATACGCGCCTGATGAGGGAATGTCCAGTATGCTGCCGCTTAGAAGATTGCGGTAGTAAAATGAGAAGATAACATCAGGGGCTATATTTTGTATTTTTTCAATCCACTCGGGCGAATTGACATCCGCGGGGCAATATACGGGTATCCCGTTTTCTTTCGACCATTCGACAACCGAGCCGAACCAGCAGTTCTCTTCCGGGTTGTCATGATGGGAAATAACCGCCTTTATGTCGAACTGCTCCTTTTTCAGGGCCTCAAGACCGGTAATGCCCATGTTATGGTAGGCAAACACCACCACCTTCATCGGGAATCTCCATTGCTGTGAGAAGAATAGATCTTGTCGATGACGTACTCCGGTCTTTTTCTGACCTCTTTGTATATCCGGCCGATATATTCTCCCATAACACCGAGGGCAAAGAATTGGAAACCCACAAATGCGAACAGGGCGGCGAAAAGGGTGAAGACACCTTCAGCTGCCCAGGCGGCACCATAGACAAGTCGGGAAATCCCAAGCAGTACAGCGAAAGAAACACCCAAAAAAGCCATTCCTAGTCCAGAGTACATGATCAGTTTCAAGGGAAAATCAGAAAAAGATGACACGAGGTCGAACTGGAGATTTATAAGTTTCATTAGTGAGTAGTGCGATTCTCCTGCGTGTCGTTCTTCATGGGCTACTTCAATTTCCGTTACGTGTTTGGCAAAGTATACGGCCAGGGCCGGGATAAAGGTGGCTTGTTCGCGACATTCTGACATGTGTTCGACAATGCTACGCCTGTAGGCCCTCAGCATGCATCCCCAATCGGTCATGTGAATCCCTGTGATTTTTCTCGCAACGATATTGATCAATCTGGATGGAAATGTCCTGAAAACGGAATCTTTTCTTTCTTTTCGTATGGTTCCGACTACGTCGTATTCTCCCTCTTCCATTGCTCTGACGAGTCGGGGGATCTCTTCAGGCGGATTTTGCAGGTCGGCGTCCAAGGTTATAATTATATCACCCCTGACAATCGAGAACCCTGAAAAGATAGCCGCATGTT
>CAZRUU010000093.1:0-2791 GCA_964603235.1 uncultured Syntrophaceae bacterium
ATACCGGCTAATGGATTAGCCCCCGCAAAATTAAACATCGCCTTTTTGGTTCCGGCTTATCCGGGCCAGGTATCATAACAAATGGGAAAATATAAAGATTTAGAGATCAGATGTCCCCGACTTGGCGGAGAGGTTACCTTTGGTTACTGCATGCAGGAAAGAGGCGATCTTCCATGCCCGCGTGTTATCACCTGCTGGCAGACATACTTTCCCGTGGAAACCTATCTGAAGAAACAACTTACACCGGAGGAGTGGGACCGCTGTTTTAATCAACCGCCAGGGGACAAGATCGCAACAATATTCGATATTGCGGATGCGTTGAAGAAAAAGAAGCAACTCTGAACGTTTCATGAAACGTCCGTTCTTTTTCCTCGAAACCATTGAGGGGATGCTGTCGGCACCTTGTCGGAAATCTGAAATTTTTGCTAACCCAATTGGGCGGTGTTCGTGAAGAAATGCATTTTCCCGCAGTACTATTATTTTGTTCTTATTGTTTTTGTTCTTATTCCTTGACAATTATCCCCTTTTCTCTATACTTCAACTCTCTATAATATTTAACTAATATATACCGCTCGTTGTGGGAGGAGTATACATGGCGAAGATAGACGCTTTTTTTAAACTCATGAATGAACAGGGCGCATCGGACCTGCATCTTATTGCCGGGCAGCAACCTGCCTTGAGGATCAGGGGAGAGATAGAACGGGTAAAATACTCTCCTCTGGAGAACGATGAACTGAAGGCCATGTTGTATGAGATAACACCTGAGCATAAGATCAAGCAGTTTGAAGAGACTGGTGATGTGGACTTTGCGTACGAAATACCGCACCTTGCGCGGTATCGTGCCAACTTCTTTCAGCAGAGGGTTGGTGTGGCGGCCGTATTCAGAGAAATTCCCAGCCAGATTCTTACGACACGGCAACTAGGGCTTCCTCCGGTTACCGCCAAGCTTGCGTCGCTTCCGAGGGGGCTTGTTCTGGTTACAGGGCCAACCGGGAGCGGCAAATCAACTACGCTGGCTGCCATTATTGATGAGGCAAACCGGACGCGTAAGGACCATATCATTACGATCGAAGATCCGATTGAATTTGTTCATGAAAGTAAAGAGTGCATCGTGAATCAGAGAGAGGTAGGGTTACACACCAAGTCTTTTTCCTCCGCCCTCCGCGGTGCATTGAGAGAAGATCCCGATATTATTCTGGTGGGTGAGCTGAGAGATCTTGAGACGATCTCTCTTGCCATCGAGGCGGCATCAACCGGACATCTTGTATTCGGAACCGTTCATACGCCGAATGCGCCGAAGACAATAGATCGACTTATCGAAGTCTTTCCTTCCACCGAGCAGACTCAGATACGGTCAACCCTGGCGGATGGAATACGCGCTGTCCTGGCACAGGTTCTCTTCAAACGCACGGATAAATTGGAACGCTGTGCGGCGCTTGAAATATTGATTGCTACTCCGGCCGTACGTAACCTTATTCGAGAGTCCAAAACCTTTCAGATTCCCTCCATGATACAAACGGGCAAGAAATATGGCATGCAGATGCTTGATGATTCTATTATGGATCTTTTGCAGAGGGGATGGATAAGCGCCGAAGATGCTTATATCAAGGCAACAGACAAGACGAAATTCAGGACCTATTTAAAAGTATCCCCGGCTGACTTTACAGAGGTGTAAAAATGTTTTGGGTTGTTCATCCGAGAGTATGTAATGAAAGGGGAAGGTTGCCATGAGAAAACAGGAAATTGACTATATGCTTACACGCATGCTTGATTTCTATCAAGATATCTCCGATCTGAATATCACGGTAGGAAAACCGTTCCAGGTGGAGAACTCCGGTGATCTGGAAACCGTCGAAATGGATTTTTCGCCCTCTAAGATCACCCCTTTTCAGGCTGAAATATTTGCCCTGAATCTTATCAATCGGGATCGCAAGCTCACGCGGGAGCTGGTTGAAGATGGCTCCTGTGATACATCCTATGAACTGCGGGGCAAAGCGCGATTCAGGGTCAACATGTTTTCCCAGGGTGAGAACTACTCCTCTGTTCTCAGAAAACTGGAGGACAGGATTCCTACCCGTGATGGATTAAACCTCCCCAAGGTAGTTTCCGAAATATCCGAGGAGAAGAGTGGATTTGTCCTGTTTGCCGGTGCCACGGGGACAGGCAAAACCACGTCTCTGGCAGCTATCTTGAACGAGATAAACGAAAATCGGCCCGTTCATGTCATCACCCTTGAAGATCCTATTGAATACAGACACGCACACAAGAGAGCCACGTTCAATCAGCGGGAACTTGGTGTTGACTTTATCAGCTTTGCGAGCGGACTTCGTGCCGCGCTGAGACAGGCCCCCAAGGTCATACTTGTCGGTGAGATGCGTGACAGGGAAACAATGGAGATCGGCCTCAGCGCCGCGGAAACCGGGCATCTCGTATTTAGCACCCTTCATACGATGAATGCGGGCCAGACAGTCAACCGCATTATCGGCATGTTTTCCCGGGAAGAACAACCTCAGATCAGGGCGCGCCTGGCCGATACGATTCGCTGGGTCATATGTCAGAGGCTTCTCCCCCGAATAGGTGGAGGGAGGGTTGCCGCCTTTGAGATAATGAAACTCAACTTGCGAGTCAAGGATACCATCCTTCACGGAGAAACGGATGGGAAGACCTTTCACGATATCATAGAAGCGGGGCACGCCTTCGGTATGGTGACCTTTGACGAGTATATAGTAGGATTATACCGGGATGGATTTGTTACCGAGGAGACGGCTCTTTCCTATGCGACGACAAAGGG
>CAZRUU010000093.1:2891-5947 GCA_964603235.1 uncultured Syntrophaceae bacterium
TCAGAATTCCGCACGATGGATAACATGGCAGCCTTCGAGAAGAGTGTTAATCTTGTCATGAACCTGGAAAATATTGATGAAGCGGGTGTCGTCATAGAGCGCGGTATTGCCGACAATGATGCGTTTTACCGCTCCTTCAAGGATGCCCTGAAGCAGGCGGGGCGCCTGTAGCTTCACCTTTTAAGAATTTAATTTCCGGGAAGACTCCACGTATCCCTTTGCCAGGGCGGTGTTCACGTGGACGACTCCTCTGTTCATATCTTTCATCGGGTAGTCTTCTGTGATTTCCGGGAGATTATCCGCATCTTTCTGCGTCTTTACTATGGAGCCGGCCGGTATACAGCGATGATCCGGCACGGTTACACCCATAAGGAGTGAGCCGGGCTCTATAACGCACCCGCTTCCTATCAGGGATTTAAAAACCAGGGTTTTCATTCCGACAAAGGTATCGTCATGAATAACAGCCGGGCCATGTATCTGAACCTGGTGGGCAAGCGAAACCCTTTTCCCAACATAAACGGCATATTTCTCTCCGTTGATTGTGTACAAGTTTTTTTCAACAGGTATTCCATTTGCCTCTGTTTCAAGCGCGTGTATAATTACCCCATCCTGAACATTTGAATCATCACCGATAAAGAGAGGTTGTCCTTCATCACCGCGAATGGATGCCATCGGTGAAACCATTATATTCTTACCTAGAATGACCCTGCCTATGACGGATGCCAGCGGATGAACATAGGCTGAAGGATCTATTTCCGGTTCTGATACGCTTGAATTGAAATCCGTAACTACATTTTTTCCTATCATCTTTTCATCTCCTAATTTTTCGTATTCCTCTCTTTTTTCAAGAGTTCTTTCCATATTCCGTCAACAATCGCTCCGGTTTCTCCCAGTGTTCCTTCGTTGTTTATAACAAAGTCGGCAAACGGAATCTTTTCATCCATAGGCATCTGAGACTTGAGACGAGCTTGAGCTTCTTCGTAATTGTAACCATTTCTTTCTATGATTCTTTCTGTCTGTACATCGGGTGACGTGTAAACAAGGATTACCATATCCACTGACCTGTGCCATCCCACTTCTATAAGCAGGGGAATGTCTGATATTATTATGGCCGCTTCATCCTTGTTGCCGATATCGCCGAGCCTGTGCCGCCATTCATCAAATACGGCGGGATGTACAATTCTGTTCAATTCCTCTAGTTTTGCACTGTCCCGAAATACAATTCCGCCCAGCGCTTCTCTGTCTATTATGTTGTTTTTGTCCAGAATTTTCTTTCCGAAGTATTCGACAATCCTGTTCCAGACTATGCCGCCCGGTTTTTCCACCAGGTGCGCAATGGTATCAATGTCAATGATGTAAGCGCCTCTTTCCTGAAACAGTCTTGCGACGGTTGATTTCCCGCTGCCTATCCCGCCTGTCAGCCCGATGTTTATCATGAAGAGTTTCTAACACAAGGTGAGATTGTCATCAAATGAAAATTGACAGCTTGACAATATCGGAAGGAATAATTAAGTATTAGGATACTGGAGGAAAAAATGACTATAAAAAAATTGCTGGAACATGCCAAAAAGTTTGAGATAGACACGTACAAACTATCCCTGAATTTCAAAGAGAATCACGTTTCATTCACAGGCGCCCCCGAGAAGCACCCCTATGCAGATGACAAGATTATACTTATCTCTGATCCATTCAGTACGAACATAGCATATTATGAATTTGCCACTGCCGATATTGCAGGAGTGGAAGAATTGCCCAATCTGGTTACTGTGGAGGGAAAGTCTGTGAAGATGTGTCGTATATGGGTAAGAAAGGGGAGCATAGGGATAAGGTCCACACCTTTTGTCGTTGAGGATACAACTCGTAAAGAGTAAAAGATGGAGGGGCAGGGGATTAACGCTATATCCGAAACTTTCATAAATCACTAAGTGCCATACTGTTCGGATATCCAGGAATGGTATTCATTGTTCCTTACGCGTTGCACCCATTCACTATTTTCCATGTACCATGATATGGTTTTCCGTATCCCAGATTCAAATGATTCTTCTGGCGACCAGTTTAATTCACTTTTCAGCTTTGTGAAATCGATGGCGTATCTCCTGTCGTGTCCGGGCCTATCCTTGACGAATGTGATGAGGCCTTTTCTGGAACCGTTCTTGCCTATACCTGTTATTTCGTCTAATATATCGCAAACCATCTCCACGATGACGATATTTTCCATTTCCATATTTCCGCCTATGTTGTATGTTTCGCCACGCCTGCCCGACCGCATAATGGTCCATATGGCATCACAGTGATCTTCCACATACAACCAGTCCCTTACATTTCTGCCGTCGCCATAGACGGGCAGCTTCTCTCCATCTTTCGCGTTCAGTGTTATCAAGGGGATTAATTTTTCAGGAAACTGGTATGGTCCATAGTTGTTTGAACAGTTGGAGACAGTCACGGGAAGTCCATAAGTTTTGCCATAGGCCCTTACAAGATGATCGGAGGAAGCCTTTGCCGCGGAATAGGGGCTGTTGGGCTGGTATGGGGTAGTTTCCTTGAAAAGACCCTCCTTGCCGAGGCTTCCATAGACTTCATCCGTGCTTATATGGTGGAAAAGGAGGAAATCTCCGGCAGTTGATCTGGCTGCTTCCAGCAGGTTAAAGGTGCCGATAATATTTGTATATATGAAAGCGCCGGGATCCTTTATTGATCTGTCCACATGTGACTCAGCAGCGAAGTGGCAGACGGCGTCTATCTTGTATTTGGAAAATATGCCTTCAATAAGTGCAAGATCACATATGTCCGCTCTTTCAAAAATGTATCTGTCCGGGTAATCCTTTTCTATTTCCCTCAGATTATCCGGGTTACCTGCGTAGGTAAGTTTGTCTACGTTTATGATTTTACCCGTAAAATCAGTTCGGTTGAAGAGATAGTGTATAAAATTGCTGCCTATGAAACCGCTCCCGCCTGTCACCATGAGGTTCTTTATTTCCATTTGTTACATCACCTGTTTCAGAATTTTCACGGTATGACTACATCACTTAAAGGCTAACTGTCAACCAGAGTTATTG
>CAZRUU010000094.1:0-1834 GCA_964603235.1 uncultured Syntrophaceae bacterium
GCGCGAAGCGCTGAAGGAATCCCCCGACGTTCCTGAAGAGAAGGGGAAGATCACCTTCAATTTTGACGACGCCGATATATACGAGGTGATCAGGACTATATCCGAACTTCTGCGCATCAATTATATCGTTGATCCCAATGTCAGGGGAAAAGTGTCCATTCATATGGTGCGCGGAATTCCTCAGGCGGAAGTCTTCCCCGTCTTCCGGCAGATACTGGAAGTCAACGGACTCGCTATTGTTAAAGAGGGAGCTGTACACAAAATCGTCAGCATGAAGGATGTCTCGCGCATGCCGATAGCCCTGCGTTCGGAGCGCGATATGGATGATATTTCCCCGGGCGAGAAGGTTATTATACAGTTAATTCCCCTGAAGTTTATCACTGTCCAGGAAATGACAAAGCTCTTGACCCCTTTCATCTCCAAGACGGGAGCTCTCATCTCTGATGCCAACTCCAACACGCTACTGGTCGTTGACAAGGGCATAAATATCTTGAAGGCCCTGAAACTGGTGGATGTCTTTGACGTCAGTCTTCTTGAAAAGGTAAATCACAGATTCTACTTCTTTGAAAATATAGACGCCGAAGACGCGGCCAAGGTCCTCAGGGAGATATCTTCTTCATATCCGACCAGCCGTAAGGACAACATAAAACTGATCGCCATAAGCCGCCTCAACGCGGTCCTTGCCATCAGCCCTCAGGCCGAGTTGCTGGAGAAGCTTGGCGCCTTTGTGGCCCGGCTGGATATTCCCAGCGAAGACGTGGAGCCGCGCATCTACGTGTATTCGGTCAAAAATGGAGAGGCTTCCCAGCTTGGCAGCCTGTTGAACACGATCTTCGGTAAGGGGGGGGAGAAGACCAGCAAAATTACACGCAAGGACTCAGTGCCCACAAATCCTCTTGCCGTGGGCTCCAGGGAAAAACAGCCTAAGCAGGCGGAACAGAGCATGGTCGTTAAAGAAGTGACGTCCGGTAACGTCTCAGGTTCTATAATGGGCGAGATAAAGATAACACCGGACGAGGTTAGAAACGCTCTGATTATCGAGGCCACTCCCAGAGACTACAAGATAGTTTCCGGCATACTTGGACGTCTTGATGTACTTCCCCGGCAGGTGCTGATTGAGGCCACCGTGGCTGAGATCACTCTCGGAAAGGATTACGAGATGGGCGTTGAATGGACGTTCAAGAATGAGCCGTGGACGGAAACAGGTTTTCTGAGCGCGACACTAGGAGCCGCCGGTCTCAATTATGCCTTAGGACTGACTGACAAATGGCAATCCACCCTGTCGGCACTGGAGCAGGACAACAGGGTAAATATACTGTCTTCGCCACATGTGCTTGCCTCCGACAACAAGGAGGCGAAAATAGCCATTTCGACTGAGATTCCGATAGCTACTACAGAGTACACAGTGACAACCAACGCGGACCCCATACTGGAAACAAGCATACAGTACAGGGACACCGGCGTTATCCTGACTGTTACCCCCCACATAAACGAGAGTGGGCTGGTGACCATGGATATCAGCCAGGAGGTGAGCGAGCAAAGTGCGAATGTCTCCGTGGCGGGGAATTCTTACCCCTCATTTTATAAACGGTCCGTGAACACGACCCTTACCGTCAAACATGGACAGACGCTTGTCATAGGAGGGCTTATCAAAGAAACGGGATCCGATTCCATGGCGGGAGTGCCTTGCCTGATTGGTATTCCCTTCATCCGTTATCTTTTCGGGAAGGATAAACAGGGCACATCAAAGACGGAAATGATCGTCATGATAACGCCGCGCGTGATAGTCAATCTCGAAGATGTTGATGCGGTGACCGAAGAGTTTAAGGCAAAG
>CAZRUU010000094.1:1934-5946 GCA_964603235.1 uncultured Syntrophaceae bacterium
CGGTTCACAGTGCACAGTTTTTCCAATAAGCTATGCAATGGTTAGCAAGGCCCGACGATTGAAGCATTTTAGATTTTAGATATTGGACTCTCTGTTTTTCAATCGTAAACTGTAAACCGTTAACCGTAAACTGATAAACCCCCGAAGTGAAATTTTCCGCGAAGGATCTTTACAGATGATAAGTTTCGAGAAACTTCGTGCCGGTGAGAAAATGCGGATTATTTCCGGATTGCTGGCAGCGGCTGCATTCATCGTGTTCTTGTGGGCGGGTTTTGCGTATGCCGTGGATAACCGCGCTGAGAAAGTGGCTGTACTGGTTTCACGAAATATCAGGCCTTACGCCGAGGCCGTGGAAGGCTTGGGTGCGGTCTTTGCGGAATCTCCGGGCAGGGAACTGGAGATATTTTATCTGGACAAATTTCGTGGAAAAGATCGGGTTGCCCTCTCCGGAGAACTTGCGAAGGGAGAATTCAGGCTTTTTATCTCCGTCGGTCCCGAGGCCGCGCGTTTTATCTGGACGGATGAGGCGTTGAAGAGCTCCGCGAAACTTTATTCCGTAGTGCTCAATCCGGAAAAGGTGCTTGGCACGGCGAGCCCCCCCTGCGGAATATCTTTGAACATACCGGTTCAAGAACAGATTGAGATTATTGAACGCGGTCTTCCTGGGGTGTGGCGTGTGGGTCTTCTCTATGATCCCCGCTACAATGCCGATTTCTTTAAAGATGCGACAGTCCGCGCGTCCTTCCGTGGGATAAAGATTGTCCCGCTTGAAGTATCGTCGAAGAAAGAGATCCCGGGTGTGCTTAAAGATCACTGGGGGGCTATTGATGCTCTCTGGCTTATTCCCGACCGCACCGTCATATCCGAGAGCATCATCAAATACACCATAAAGGAATCATTGTTCAAAGCGGTGCCGGTTATCGGTTATAACCGCTTTTTTTATGAAAGCGGAGCCGCTCTCGCCTTTGTCTTCGATTATGAAGAACTGGGAAAACAATGCGCGATAAAGGCGCTCAGCTTGCTGTCGGGGGAGATGTGCGGAAAGACAGGTCCATGTCCGTGTTTCCACGCATGGATAAACACCAGGGTCATGAAGAAACTGGGAATAAAGATTGTTGAAAACTACATGTCTCCCATTGAGGTCGGACCATGAGAAATCCGGGTATACATGCAAGGCTTCTTATTGCCGTTTTTGCCCTAATAGGGTGTACCACTTTTGCTTTGGGTTACATGGGCATGAATATTACACACCAGTTTGTGCAGACAAGGTTTGAGGAGCGCATATCGTTCCTCGCAAAATATCTTGCGCTCAACGCGGAGTTAGGTATATTGATCGACGATAAACCAATGTTGCAGAGACTGGCGGTCAACCTCCTGTCGGAAAAGGATGTGGTGGGTGTCACTGTGTTCGACAGATCGGACGGGGAACTTGCTTCTATATTAAAAGAGACGGCAGAGCCTTTGTCCGTGATAGATGTACCTGTCTTGCTCAGCAGATCCCAGGAGGTAAGCCAGGCATTTCAGTGGAACGAGAATGCGGATGAGGATAGCCTTCCGATCGGCAAGGTGCGGATTGTATACAGCACCGGCGGTATAGAGCAACTTTTGATAGATATGAGGAATCGTTTCATATGGCTTTCCTCCGGGATTGTGATGCTGGCGGCGGTGATCTTTTATTTTCTTTCACACTCTTTGGTGGCTCCCCTGACGCAGCTTGCCCAGGCGGCGCGTGATGTCGAGAGGGGCAACCGTGATATTCGGGTGCAGCCGGGCAGTCTCCCGGAAACGAGAGAGCTTGCCCTGGCCTTCAATTCCATGCTGGACTCCCTGGAACGGAGCAGTAATGCCCTCGAGGATGTCTATCGGAAAATGATTCAGCAGAAGAACCTGGCGGAGATGGGCAAGTTTTCCATGATGGTGGCACATGAGGTGAAAAACCCCTTGAGTATTATCAAGAGTTCTCTGGATGTACTGAAGGAAGACATGTCTATCACGGCTGACAATACCATGGTTAGCTATATGGAGGACGAGATACAGCGTCTCAACCGGCTGATTGAGGATTTTCTGGCGTTTGCTCATCCTGCCAAGCCCATGTTCCGCAGATTTGAGATAAATTCCCTGATAGGGGAAATTGTCATGAGGTTTGAGCTGCAGAAGGCGAAATTGCCTGTTAAGATAAGTACAGATCTTCTTGAAGATCCCTGCCATGTGAACGCAGACCCTGATCTGATTATACGGGTGTTTGACAATATCCTGAAAAACGCCTTTGAGGCGAGTGGTGACAGGGGCGCAGTAAACGTCAGCGTATCGCGCGAGGGAGAGATGCTGCACATAGATGTGGAGGACCAGGGAGGGGGAATTGACCCCGAGAATATAGAGAAGATTTTCGAGCCTTTTTTTACGACGCGATCGAAAGGCTCAGGTTTGGGGCTTGCATATGTCTCTCAGGTGCTGCGGACGCATGGTGGCTCTATCACTGCGAGAAATAAAGGAAAAGGTGGGGCGCTGTTCCGGGTAACCCTGCCGGTAGAATAAAAAGGGGACAGACTGATTTTTGTGATTTGTTTGGAAAGGTGACGGGAAGCAGTATGGTTCGTATACTGGTTGTGGATGACGAAGAGAAGATGAGGCACCTCCTGTCCATCATGCTGGAGAGGAGAGGGTACCTTGTAGATCAGGCCGGAGACGGAGTGGAGGCCCTGAAAACGCTTGAAACTGTCCACTGTGATATGGTGATAACCGATGTGAAAATGCCGCGCATGGATGGCGAGGTCCTGCTTAAAAGAATAATGAAGATGGACGCGCCCTGTCCGGTGGTATTCATCACCGCTTTTGCCACGGTGGAATCAGCTGTCGATATCATGCGGGCCGGAGCGGTTGATTACATCACGAAGCCTTTCGAGGAAGAGCGCATATTGCTGACCGTGGAGCGCACATTGAACCTTTCGCGGATAATGGCCGAGAACAGGGATCTGAAGAAAGAGCTTCAGCAAACGGCTGGCTCGGAAGAGATAGTGCACGGTTCCGGGAAGATGTCCGGGGTTATGGATCTTTCCGCAAGGGTGGCGGAGGGTGACACGGCTGTGCTTATAACAGGGGAGTCGGGGACCGGAAAAGAACTTCTCGCCAAATATATTCACAACGCCAGTCCGCGCAGAGATAAGCGATTTGTTCCAGTGAACTGCGCGGCGATTTCGCCTAATCTTGTGGAGGCCGAGCTTTTCGGACATGAAAAAGGAGCCTTTACCGGAGCTATCAGGAGAAAACAGGGCAGGTTTGAATACGCGGACGGTGGGACCCTTTTCCTTGACGAAATAGGCGATCTTTCGCCCGAGGCCCAGGCGAAGCTCCTGAGGGCGCTTCAGGAAAAGAAGATCCAGAGGGTAGGCGGAAACGAGGAAATACCGGTTGATGTCAGAGTCATCTGCGCGACAAATCAGAATCTTGGAGAGCTTGCAAGCCGGGGTGATTTTCGGCAGGACCTGTACTTTCGCATCAACGTTTTTCCCATTGAGCCCCCTCCACTGAGAGATCGCATGGACGATATCGTTCTTCTTGCCAGGCATTTTCTCCATCTCATGGGAGACGGATCAGAGATAGAACTGACAGATGGCGCAAAACGTGTGCTGAAAGAATATACATGGCCGGGGAATGTGAGGGAGCTTGCAAATGTTATGGAAAGGTCTGTAATACTGGCGGGAAAAGGTGGCTCTATAACGGCGGACACGCTGTCTTTTCTCAGAGCCCCATCGCCCTTCGGCGCGGAATGCAGTGATTTTCAGCTTCCCCCTCAGGGTATAATGCTGGAGGAAATTGAAAAGGATTTTGTAAAACAGTCCCTCGCCATGACAAATAATAACCAGACGGCGGCGGCAAGGATGCTGGGACTGACCAGGGCAAAGTTCAGGGTACTTATGAAGCAGGTATAAGAACGGTTGTCGGTTTACGGTTACCGGTTATCGGTTGAAAAACAAAAGTCAGGAAAAATTATGGGATCTTCTTTTGAAGATTT
>CAZRUU010000095.1:0-5873 GCA_964603235.1 uncultured Syntrophaceae bacterium
TTTCTACGCATAGAAACACAGCCAAGATCAAATGTCAAGCAAAAAAGCAAAAAAATACAGTG
The DNA here is from genome assembly GCA_964603235.1 of uncultured Syntrophaceae bacterium. GTDB lineage: Bacteria > Desulfobacterota > Syntrophia > Syntrophales > UBA2210 > UBA2210. The sequence goes on from CAZRUU010000095.1 coordinate 63, forward strand.
GTGCCTCTTGAATCTACTTGTTGATGGCCTGATGCCAGTTAGATTCGACCTGTTACACTGTCAGATTCAACGGCTCGATGTAGACGGGGTCTTCGTCGTCGATCGCCTTGATAATCCAGCGGTTCATGCGACGCTTCATCTCACCGAAGATTGCGCGCTGCTTGTTGAATGAACGAGCAAAGCGAAACGATTCTTTGAAAAGTTCTTCTTTACTCGCGCAGGCTTTGAGGATAATGTGGTGTTGCTCCATCTCTTTTGCGGTGATTCGCTTGCCGGTATATTTTAGCTCTTCGAATTTATAGAAGGGGATGCTTTTTTTTGTGATCTCGATCATGCCCGGCAGAAAGGGGATTCCAAGGTCCACCTCGGGAAAGCGGCAAAAACCCTGATCGGCACTCATGAAACGGAAATCACAGGCACAGGCCATAACCAACCCGTTTGCAGCCACATGCCCGTTGATACAGGCAATCAGGGGGATTGGAAAGGTGAGCATGGTTTTGAATATTTCGTTGACTGCATACATACACTTCCTGATTGAATCAGTATCGCCTTCGGCGTTACACTTTAACAACCAATCCAAATCCATCCCGAGCGACCAGCATTTTGCGTCCGTGGAGGTGATGACAACGGCTTGAATGTTTTCGTTAGCCAGTACCTCGTTTAAAACACTCAGCATCGTCTCTGCAAAAACCAGGTTATGGCGGTTTTCACCATTGTTCATCTTTATCTGCGCAATCGTATCGTATTCCCCCCATTCTACTATTGCCATGAAGTTCTCCTTCTTAAAATACCGGTATCCGCGCCATACGGATACCGGCCAATAAAAAGCTGTGACTAATTCCGGCGAGGAGAAGTTATTCCAGATTAAAAAGCCGGGCAGCGTTGTGATAAAGCCATTTTGCCTTAACATTGTCCTTGAGAGGCAGTTCCATGACACCGTCGGCAAGCTGTTTGATCGTTTGGCCCATAAACAGCCAAGTTGAGGCGAAAAGCACCCGGTCCTGCAGGATGGAATTGCCGAGTTGCATCAGAGTTTCCCAGCCCGATCCAGGCATACTGAGATATTTGGGATCGATTGAGGCGATGTCAATATAGACATTGGCATTGCGCCATGCCACAGCCATAAGTTCCGAAACCCAGGGCCATCCGCCATGTCCGGCGATAATCTTCAACTCGGGGAAATCCTGCGCCACGATGTCGAAATAAATCGGCTTCTCCACTTCCATGTTGTTGGTGGAATAGTTTATGCCGGTATGAAACCAAACAGGGATATCCAGTTCGACGCAGGTGGAATACAGAGGGTACATCTTGGCATGATGCGGTGGAATGCCAAACATGAAAGGCCGCACCCCGATTCCACGCAGCCCCAGATCATAACTTCGCCTGATTTCACGCACGGCATCCATACCCTTCAGGGGGTCAATTCCAGCCATACCGATGAACTTATCCGGATACTGCCTGACGATATCGGCGTAGTAGTCGTTTGGCAGGCCTTTCAGTCCGCTGGGCGTTTCCTCGTCCAGGTTGAAGATGACCGCTTTTTCTACACCCATTTTGTCGAGCTGCCTGACGAATTCGTCCAACGAGGTGGCCATGGGCCTCATCTTCGGAGCCAGTGTCTCGCGCAGCTTATCTTCGCTCATGCTTATCTTCATCTGGTAGAGTTCCTCTGCAGTTATGCCCATCGCCGGAGCTACACGCGGGCCGAAAACATCCTTCATGTATCGTGCCATCTGGGGCGGTAGAGAGACTGCGAGGTCGAGTATTATATCTTCTGTTGGAACATAACAAAGAGCGTCGATGATTTTGTAGGGTTTCGGCACGCTTTCCTCCTCAAGCGTTCTTGGATAACAGATCAAAGACCTTGTTCATCACAACTTCGAGCTGTAGTTTACGGCCCATAGAAACTTCCGGAGCGAAGGTACGAACAATGTTGAGTTCCTCTTCAGTTGGTAAAGGGGTTATTTCCAAGATGTCAGCCACATTCAGATCCCAAGGCACATCCGCTTTGATATCTTCCACCGTAGCTCCAGGATGCAGTCCTGCCAAGTACATTTCCTTGGTATCTGTATCAAACTTGAAAACACCTTTAGTGGTAATCAGGATAGCCGGCCCCGATCCTTCTGGCATACCGGCCTCATAGCGTGAGTTGCCGCCATCAAGATAGCCGGGAGATGTGAAATAATCCAGTTTATCAACGAATTTTCCGCCGCTCATGGTCAGGATGGCGCGATTGGCGTAGCCCACAAATTCGGGGGCACCTCCGGCTCCGGTCATGCGTATCGTAAAGTCATCCGGGTCTCCCAGATAGCTGCTGTTCATATTGCCGAAGCGGTCGATCTGGCCGACACCGAGAAAGGTTGCGTCCACATAGCCCTGGTTTAGTACCGTGGTAAAAATATCGATCATATCGCACGAATAGATAAAGCCCCTGCTGCAGGTCGGATCAGCGATATGCAGCGGGACCTTGAACGGGTCTATGCCAAACATACCGGCTTCGGTCAGGATGACTGAATTGGGCGCATGGGTTTTGCGTGCCAGCACACCGGCTGCCATGGCAATCCCCTGGCCGATCACCACCAGTTCATTATCCCTGAGTTCCTTGGCAGCCCGGGAAACGATAAGTTCATTAATTGTATAGTTAGTTCCCATGGATCAAAGCTCCTTTCTCATCAAGCATGGCTACAAATTCATCCATATTTATGCCCATATTCCGCGAATAGCCGTTTTCATCCCAGTCGAGTGAAAACGTGGAACCATAATCAGCCGGAGCACTCTTGAATGGTTTGGCCCGGAAGGCATCAAGGGTGTTCTGACCGAAACGGTTGATGTAGTGCTCAATGTATTCGCTGCGGTCGGCAACATTGTAAATCCACTCATCCATCCAAGCCTTGGCCCCTTCAGGGCTGGAGCAGGATCCAAAAAACAGGGCTCTGAAAGGGAAATCATAATCATAGTGTCCAAGGATTTCGGAGGGATGGGCTCCCCAGGGACATTCCACCACTGCACAGACCTTGTGAGCCGGAACAATCGTAAGGTGTGGGGATGACATAATTACCTCGGTATCGACAATTTCCTCGCACGACAGGATAACTTTCTTGGCTGCTAGGGCGGCCCATTTGCTGTTGATCATGGCGCCCCACAGCTGGCCGTTTCCGGCCTTGTCGGCACGCTGCACATGCATCATGGCGAAATCCGGGTTGTAGCCCTTAACCACGAGCATATCCTCGCCCGTAAAGGGGTCTTTGATCTCGGCAAAGCGCTGATCTCCCAGAAAACCTTTGCGTTTGACAACATCAGAAACTTTGATACCAGGCAAAACCGGGATAAAGGGATAACCCATTGCGCCGGCCTTCATCATGGAAAGAAGGGTATGATTGGTCATTTCTTCAGCCACGATCTGCCCTTCTTTAAGAGCACGGTCGAGCGGAGTGGCGATCCTGAGGCCGCCAGCCCGGAAATTATAGGCCAAAACCAAGCGGTCGAGTGCTCCAGCCAGCAGGAGCTGATCGATCTCCTCAATACCTCCCTGCTGGAAAGCCATTAATTTCTTTTTGCCCTGCCTGATAAGTTCGTGGGTCAGCGCCAGGGGCATACTGTAGAGACAGTTGGCAAAGACGAAGGATTCACCGTCGTTGACAAAACGCTCGATGGCCTCTCTGGCTGTCATCCTCTTATCCAAATCCATAAACTTCTGCATACACACACCTCCTTTAGATGTTTAAAAAACCGTTACCGTTTTAAACTCTGGATATTCCAAAAACTGGAAACCATAACGTGTACTTAGATCCTGACAACAAAACAATTAAAAAAATTTCGTTTAAAAATATCAACTGCTACGATCTATCTCCATTTTTCCATAGTGCTTCTGTGTGTTTTACTGGCTAAGACTCTGAAGGATTACGAAACTGATATTGTCTTCCAGAACACGGGAAAGAACTCCGGAATCGCATCTACCAGTTTCCATTTCATCCCATGATAGTACCACCGGTGAATTACGTAATAGCAGTGCATGAAGAAAACGCCCATGATCTGAGAATCCTTGAGCCGAGGATCTATCTCATTTCGCTTTTCCCTGTGAATTATCGTATCGACGAGTATGTCATAGGTACCGTTCATGCGGTAGGAATTCTTCTGCATCCAAGTGCGCGTTGGTACCGTGATAAAAAAGGTAATAGCCACTCCGGGATTGCGGTCATAGTAATCCATCAGCACCCAGTAGGCCTTTCTAAACATCTCTCTCGTGCTCTCGAGTCCCCGAAGATTCAGTCGCACCTGCTCGTAAATCTCATCAACCTTCTCATCGATTATGCTGAAGAGCAGGTCCTCTTTTGAGGGAAAGTATTTGTAGATGGTGCTGGTACTCAGGCCTGACAAGTTACAAATATCTCTCATGTTCACCTGATGAAAATCGTTCTTTGAAAAGAGTTCCAGCACAGTGGGATATAGACTCTTTTTCAATTTCTCCGGCATATCCAAATTTGGGGTATCTGTATCTTTCATCTTTCTAACATTCCTTTATGCTGGCAATCTTACAACTACTTCCTTTATGAGTTATTTTATGATAATCATCAGAGGTAGAGATGTAACAATGTTTCGATTATCATGTCAAGGAAAAAACAATGTTTTCGTAAAAACTTGAAAGCCCTTATGCTGACCACATTTTTGTATCCAATACTTTACATCGACTTCCTTGACATTCTACCAAGTTAATTTGAATCAATGAAGGGTCTTTACAAGCTGTTGCCCAACAAAATCTTTTTGATCCTTCCTTATAACCCCTTGATCGTAAAGGTCTCGCAAAAATGGCAAGAACAAATTTCGCCATATCCGCAAAATCTTTCGCATATAGTATTTGCGACGGTTTTTAGAAAATTCAACTTTTTAAAACTTTTTTGATTCCGGCTTGTCCAGATTAGGCATAATTAAGAGGAAATCCCGGATCATTCGGCAATAACCCGCGAAGCAGACCGAATAACCTGTGAACGAGGACAATCGATTTCAGATCGACACGTATATCTTCACAAACCTGATTTTATTGGTCCAAAGAATATTATCATCTCACTAAGGTATAACACGGTATACGCCTATCACCAGAGCATTGAGCAAAACAGGGGGTATATTCTTTGCAACCTTTCTTTCACTTCGCCCCGCAGGAAATCCAGCTCTTCCTGCAATATCGGGGCAATTTCAGGAATATCTCTGCTCTCAATATCCAGGTCAAACCCCGTGTTTTCCGCAACCATCTGCAGAGAAATGCCCGGATAGGTGGCATCGAGCACGATCGCCCCCTTGGCAGGATCATATCTCAAAAGGCACAGGGGTGTTGCCAGATGGGAAACGACTCCTCTTCTCCATGGAATGGAGGTATCCTGGGCGGTCCCGTTGATAAAATCAACTTCAGGCACGAAAAGTTTAGGCGTATGGGTAACTGTGAAGAATATGGTCCTTTTAGCCATCATAGCCATCATGTTAGATCCGGCACCTCCCGGCAGGCGAAGTTTGGGCCTGGCGTGATCACCAATTACAGACAGATTGAATTTCCCCTTCTGATCAATCTGAATTGCACTTAAGAAAAACAGATCTACCATCCCGCGCTGAACCAGTCCAAAAAACTCCATCAACCCGTCCGTGATGCGCATGTCAGGATCACCATAGACCATAGGAACAAGGTCCGGTGCATGTTGCCTCTGTGCCAGGAATAAAGCCGCCGCCGGAATAGGCGACAGGGTACCGGTAGCCGCAACTTCGCCGTTGTGTATCAGGCGCGAAATTACGATAATCATGGTTTCAAAGGGATGAATCGCTTTG
>CAZRUU010000096.1:0-5841 GCA_964603235.1 uncultured Syntrophaceae bacterium
CGTTTTCAACCTGTTCTTTTTTCGCGTTTTTCCTTAATGAAGGTTCATCCATCTGTGCCATCCTCCGACTGAACTCATTTATATCTTCCACACCGAAATCGCAAAGAAAAATTTCCGCAAGCTCAGGGGCTGGGTTAATATATTGCCACTGGGTAAATCGTGATTATATTGAAATCTAGCGGAAGGAAAACGGCGTACTTCTGGATTCGGTTTATCCTCCACTCGTTTCGTTTGACCCGCTTAAAGATACAAACCTTAAAGGGAAATAAAGCGAAATGGAACATACGGACTACTACCAGACACTCGAAATAGAGAAAGATGCGACAGCGGACAAAATAAAAGAAGCCTATCGCAAGCAGGCTCTGGAATATCATCCCGACAGAAATAACGGAGATCCGGAAACGGCCGAAAAGATGAAGTCCATCAATGAGGCCTACGCGGTTCTCTCAAATCCTGAAAAAAGGCAGGACTATGATCTGATGAGAGACCGCTATGGTGCATCAGCTTACAGCCAATTCAGGCAGGACTATACCGATGAGGACATATTCAGGGGTTCCGATATAAACAGGATTTTCGAGGAACTTGCCCGTTCATTCGGCCTTCGCGGTTTTGACTCTATATTCAGAGAATCTTACGGAAACGGATATAGCAACTTTGAGTTCAGGAATAACGGCGTGAATGGAAACGGATATGTCTTTACAGGAAATCTAGGTAGTGGCGGACAAAACACCATCCAGTTTCCCCACATGGAAGGTGGTCTGGGGAAGGTAGTCCGATATGCTTTCAAAAAGGTAAGCGGAATTGAATTGCCGGAAACCGGAAGAGACATTGCCGATATAATCCGCCTGAACCCGGAAAAGGCACACGAAGGTGGAAAGCACGAATACACCAATTGGAAGAGAGACAAAAAAATTATGGTCAAGATACCCTCGGGTGTCAGTGATGGCCAGAAAATCAGACTTGCCGGAATGGGAGAAGAAGGGAGAGGGGGCGCAAAGCCCGGCGACCTCTACCTGAAAGTCCACATCAAAAAGCCAATCTTAAAGGAAATCAAGGGTTTTATAACTAACTGGATAAACAGATAAATCTATCCTCTCCAATCGTGTTATGCCAAGGCAGGCTCACACTTAAAAACAAGCCCTGTTGGACCTGTTTCCCAAAAGTATCATTTTTTCCTGAGCCTCTCTTTCATTGACAATCTTTCTTCCCTTGTTTACAAGAAGTCCATTAACATATATATACAAACCTTCATATTCCGGGGGCTAAAAAAGGAGGATTACAGGCATTGGCAAAGGTTTCTTTTGACGGCAGGACAGGGCGTGTAAGATCAACTGTCAGAAACGACGCACCAAAGGAGCAGAAGTCTGTTGGTGATGTTGTGCGCGAAATGAAAGAGGGCATGAAAAAGCCGGCGGGGGAAGATTACAGGGAACCCTCGCTTGCGATTCACGGCTTGGTATGCGCGCGGTGCGGCAGGGAATTTGATCATACTAACAGACATCTGCTGACCGTCCATCACAAAGACGGCAACCACCACAACAATCCCCCGGATGGCAGCAACTGGGAGAATCTGTGCGGCTACTGTCACGAGGATGTGCACAGCCGGGGAGTCTTGGGCGAATATCTTGAAGGTACCCGGGGCAGCAAGGACGATGTAGTGGTCTATGGTGATAATGACACAAACAGCGGACTCGGATCCCTTGAGGCTAAATTTCAGGAGGCCATGAAGAATAAAAAGAAGTAGGAATAAACAGCTTTGGTGCACTCTCTTAATATTAATTTAGTCATCCCGCTGATATTATAGGAAAAGAATTGTCCAGTAAACACATCAGAACAGAAAAAATCTAACATTAAAATATTCGGTTAAATGGATTTAACAAAAACAATATCCAAACACAACTACTATGCGCTTTTATGGCACGCCCTGTTTCTCGCATTGGCTCAAAACTTTATGGATGTTGACACGATTATTCCTGCCATGATGGTTGATGCCGGAGGCACTTCTGTGCATATCGGTCTGTTAACGGCTATAATGCTTGGAGGTTCTCATCTTAGTCAGTTGTTTTTTGCTCCATTCATTAATAATCGACCGATGAAGAAAGGTTGGCTGTTATTAGGAATAAACGCGAGAATATTCGCTTTGGCATGCCTGGCATTTCTGTTCTTTTTATCTTCATGGATAACGGGCAGCTTTCTAATTATAATGATTTTTCTATTTATCTCTGTGTTTTCGACAAGCGGTGGATTTGCGAATATCAGCTATACAGATATACTCGGAAAATCAGTTTTACCGGAGAGTAGAAAAGCTTTCCTTTCAATCAAGCAGATAATAGTGAGCACAGGTCTTGTTGTCTCAGCTTATTTCGCGAGCAGAGCTCTGACGTTAAAACCCTATCCAGACAACTACGCGTTCTTGTTTGTTATTGCAACTGTAATGCTCACAATTGCATCTGCGGGTTTCTGGCGGCTGAAAGAGGTTAAGATATCAAAACAAGAGATATATAAATATAAGAATTTTATTCGCATTATTTTGCACGAAATCCGGACAAACAAAAAACTAAAGCATTATCTTTTAGTTGTTAATACCCAGGGGGTCTCCTTAGCTCTGATGCCCTTTTTAATACTTTATGCAAAAAATGTCTTAAATGCCACCGGCAGTGATATTGGTAGTTATCTGATCTTTAAAGTAATTGGAGGCATTCTTGTTGGCGCGCTGCTTTTTTATCATTCTAAAAAAGTAAGATACCAGTACCTGATGTATCTTACTTCAATATTAGCCTTCATTATCCCCCTGTTTATGTTGATATTACCGGGGCATTTTTTTCTTAACCTTTCATTTTTAGTTGGCGGTATTGTTTTTACACTTCATACTATAACTACGATCGGAGTCCTGCTTGAAGTATCGACTAATGAAAACAGGGCATTATATACAGGAATAGTCGGAGCCGGGAGTGTGCTTCCGGTTGTTTTTCCACTTATCAGTAGTTGGGTTATAAATCAGTTCGGGTTTTCTATGTTCTTCATTTTATTCATGTTCATAATCAGTTTTTCATTTTATTTCATCTTTAAATTAGATTGTAAGGTGTGACCATTCACAGTTGGATTAGTGGGGAGTGCAGCACGTTTTCTGTTCATAAGATTGGTGATGAAGACAGCGGCCAGCACCAGGGCCCCGCCAGCCAGCTGTAGCAGTGTCAGACGTTCGCCCAGAATAATCCAGGCACCCAGGGCCGTTACCACGGGAATACCGTTTATGAAGATAGAAGCCCGCGAGGCCGGTATTTTTGTGAGGGCGTAGTTGTAGAAGAAAAAGGCGGCCACAGTGGCAAAAACCGTCAGATATAACAGGGCCACAATAGAGCGCGTACTGACCGCCGCCCAGGAGAGAGTCGGGAGATCCAGGAAGAGGGCAGGCGCGAAAAAAAGAGCCCCGTAGAAACATTGCATACTGGTAATTTCCCTCGAAGAATACCGCTTGCCTAGGTTGCGCGCGCTTATAATATAGAAAGCCGCCGAGATCACTGCCCCGAAGACGATAATATCTCCCTTAAACGATCCTCCCATATCCCAGTTAAAATCGGGAGCACCGACGACCAGGATGGCGATTCCCACAAGAGAAAGAAAGATGCCGACAACACCCATGCGGTTTGTTTTCTCTTTCAGTACGATAGCCGAGAGGATCATGACTGCTACGGGGATAGTCGCTATAATAAGGGAAACCGTGGCAGCCGATGTGTACAAGAGACCCATTGTTTCGCAGAGAAAGTAGATGCCCGGATGGAAAATGGCCATAAGAAAGAGCTTTGCATGATCTTTTGGTGTTAAGGATGGGAAGCCGTGGCGGATCATTATCGCGGCAAAAAAAAGGGATGCCAGCATAAAGCGGGCAAAAATGAGCGTAAAGGTGGGGATGCTTTCAAGAGCCACCTTGGTGGCCACAAAGGAAAGCCCCCAGAAAACAGTCGTTGCCATCAGCGCGCCGTATGTTTTCAACTGTTCCTGTTCCGACATAGGCCCCTTCCATTCGCTTAAGAAAAGAAAGGAATTTGTACCATATCGACGTTCATTTGTATATGAGACGTTTAACGGAGAGCAGCTTTGCCCTAAACGCACCCAATTCCGAAAATGAAATGGGCAGAGATACTTCAAGAGAGTCGGAGGATGCGATTTAATAAGGTTGATGGATAGGATATCGGGTCAGAAACAAAAAAGGGGCGACTTTCCGTAGACTCCGGGAAGACAATAACCGTTATCATGTCTGCCATAAGAGAGGCTTATAAATGAATCGGAGCTTTATGATGACCTGGGCAGGAAAAAAATTATAGGCACTCCTGCCAGGCCGAGCAGGGCGCTTAAGGCAAAGGCTGTGGAAATGCCCAACAGGTCTGAAATCCAGCCTACAAATACAACCGCTGCCGCCGTACTTAGAAACGAGATCATCATATACAACCCGTTGGCGGCACCACGGTTTTTTCCACAATGATCATGAACCAGCGCCAGAATCACCGGTTCGAAGGCAAACGCGACAAATCCCAGAAGCAAGAGCAGTGGCAAAAGCATACCGTCCGGTGCATACAGAAAGGACAGCATCAGAAACGATGCCAGGGGCATGGTCATGAAGAGTACTGGACGGCGACCGATTCGATCACTCAGTGTACCACCGAGTAATGTGCCGATAACCCCTGAAAACTGAAGTACCGCCAGACTTATCCCACCCATCCACACACTTTTCCCCGATGAAACAATATAGGTCGGAAGAAATGCCACCAGAGTACCAACCAGAAAAGCCTGTGAAAAGATAATGCCGGTCAGGGGAATCATAACCCCGCGCATGGAACGCCACACCTCGCTAAGACGCTGATCTGATCGATGACTGGATTTGGAACTGAGCCCCTTGAGTCGTATCAGCAGTAACAATGATGCTATAATCCCGACAATCATAACGGGGTAACTGCCCTCCAGACTGAGATGAGTGATCGCCCACACAGCGAATAATGGCCCAATAGTACGAGCTATCTCTCCGCCTGTCATCCAGAAAGCCATCCCCCTGCCAATACTGGCGCCCGAGATTCTGGCTATCATGGGCGGCCCCAGTACGTGAAAGACTGTTGCACTCAGACCTGCCGTCAATAGTAATATACAAAGTATGGAGTAGCTTGGAGCCAGCCCCATTAAACTCATAGTAATCGCGGTAATGGCAGGGGCCAGAATCACCCAGATACCTAATTCGATTCGATCCGAAATGATCCCGATTACAGGGTTCAACAGTGCCGGCAGGCGGAATACTACGGTGAGTGTACCTGCCAGCAGCATGGAAAGCCCGAATTTGGAAATAATCAATGGCAGAAACGGAGAGAGAAAACTGGAATAGGTATCATGAACAAAATGACTACTTGAAATCAGTAAAACCTTATCGGTCTGAAAATTAGCATCAGCTTTCCGCATGAACCGTCTCTCACTTTTCCTGGTGCAACTTCTTTCCAAGGCTTTCAATAAATTCTACTAACGCTATATGTCCTTGCTCAACAATACAAGGGGTTTCTGGCAGGGCATAACTTAATAAACATACCCGGCGGGACACCTGAATAAAGCCACACAGCGGTTCTGCTCTATAGATATCGGGAGTATAGAATATTTTTAGCAATGTTTTGAATTGAACAGCGAGCGCATTCCCCGTAACTTGTTGCGGGAAGCTTCAATTGCCAAATCCTGATTTTATCGCTTATAGTAAGAAACTGCCCTTTGCCCCGAAACTTATCTATTGCAAATTTGACTTCTCGCTTTCTCCTACAACTCCTTAAAGTCGGTTCAGACTAAAATCAATTATTACCGCTTGAAAGT
>CAZRUU010000097.1:0-5787 GCA_964603235.1 uncultured Syntrophaceae bacterium
CCGGCCATATACGCGTGCGTACCTACGAGAGAGGGGTTGAGGGAGAGACACTGGCCTGCGGGACAGGGGCAGTGGCATCATCTATTATAAGCAGCAGGTTTAAGGGCGCTGGAGATCCGCCGATCCAGGTCGAGATGCCCGGCGGAATGCTCATCGTTGATTTTAAAAACAGGGATGGTTCTTTTGAGGATGCATGGCTCAAAGGAAAGATCGACTTTGTATATGAAGGCAGAATAGCCCTGTAACAAAGGTAAATATAAACTGATCACAGGATACAATATGGAAGAAATGGTTGCGGTTTTTGATTTTGGATCACAGTACGGGCAGCTCATAGCGAGACGGGTGCGTGAACTGGGAGTTTACTGCGAGATGGTAAGACATGATATCTCAAAGGATGAACTGTTGAAATTAGGACCCGCGGCAATCATACTTTCCGGCGGCCCCTCATCCGTGTTTGAGCCCGGGCATCCCCGGATGGACCGGCATATATTGGAAACGGGGATCCCCACACTGGGCATATGCTATGGCATGCAACTGCTGGCGGAAATCATGGGCGGCATCGTAGAGAAAGGCAAAGAGGGAGAATACGGGCCGGGCCGGATAGAGGTGAAAGATCCGACCGGTCTTTTTAGAGATATGCCCTCCGACCTCGATGTCTGGATGAGTCATGGAGATCACGTAACGAAGGTTCCCGAAGGATTCAGGACAATAGCGGGCACTCCCTCGTGCCCCATATCCGCAATGGCCAAAGGCAAGATATATGGAATACAGTTTCACCCCGAGGTAATTCACACACCGAGAGGTACGGACATCATCAGAAACTTCCTGTTCACCGTCGCCTCCTGCCGCGGCGAATGGACTATGGGCAGGTTCGTGGACGAATCGGTAAAGAAGATCAAGGACCTTGTTGGAAATGATAACGTAATCTGCGGACTTTCCGGAGGAGTGGACTCCTCGGTTACGGCGGCACTGATAAACCGGGCTATCGGGGATCAGATGAAGGCCATTTTTGTAGACAACGGCCTTTTGAGAGAGAAAGAAGTAGATGAAATACGATCCATGTTCACAAATGATTATCCCCTCAATTTTCGCATTGTGGACGCCGCCGACCTCTTCCTTGATGAACTGAAGGGTGTAGCTGATCCAGAGACTAAACGGAAAATTATAGGAAAAATCTTTATAGACGTATTCTACGGCGCTGCGTCGGATGTACAGGGGGCAAAATTCCTGGCACAGGGTACGCTCTACCCAGATATCATAGAAAGCCGGTCGGCATTCGGAGGACCTTCTTCCACGATAAAGAGCCACCATAACGTGGGGGGGTTACCGAAAGATCTCAAATTTGAGCTGATTGAGCCCCTGAAAGAACTCTTCAAAGACGAAGTGCGCCTCCTCGGCAAAGAGCTGGGCCTGCCTTCCAAGCTTCTTGACCGCCAGCCATTCCCGGGACCGGGACTCGCAGTGCGTTTAATAGGAGCAATAACCAGAGAAGATCTTGCCACACTGAGAGGGGCAGACCTGATCATGAGGGAAGAGATAGAACGCTATGATAAAACTATGGAAATATGGCAGTTCTTCGCGGTCCTGCTGCCTGTGAAGAGCGTAGGTGTCATGGGAGATGAACGTACCTATGCCAATGTTGTGGCATTGAGAGCTGTAACAAGTACGGACGCAATGACGGCGGACTGGGCCAGAATACCCTATGATGTCCTTGGGATTATATCCTCAAGAATAATCAACGAAGTAAAGGGTGTGAATCGTGTTGTGTATGATATAAGCTCAAAACCACCGAGCACAATAGAATGGGAATAATGACAGGGGACGGTCATAAATAACTAACTCGCAGATCTACAAAGACACATAATTTGGGAGGAATTGATATGAATAAAACGTTTTCTTTTACAGGAGCGAAAAAGATAGTATTCGGTAACGGGACATTTGAACAATTGGTCGAACATATACGGGAGCTTGGAGGAAAGACGCCGCTGATAGTCCTTGATAGAAGTCTTTCCCTTGCAGGATTCCAGGAAAAGGTATCGGGTTATTTTGAAAAATCCGGTATGGGTGCAATCATCTTTGACAGGGTGGATGGAGAACCTCCCTTGGAACTGGCCGACGAATGCGCCAAAACTGCCACTGATGAAAAGTGCGATATAGTCGTTGGAATCGGCGGAGGGAGCACAATGGATGTCGCAAAAGCCGTGGCAGTTATAGTCGCTAACAAGGGAAAGGCCAAAGACTATCTGGGGCTGAACATGGTCCCGGGACCGGGCCTGCCCACAATCATGGTCCCGACAACCGCCGGCACCGGGAGTGAAGTGACCTTCACTTCCGTTTTCATACGAAAGGATTTGAATAAGAAAGAGGGCATGAACAGTCCGTATCTGTATCCCGATATCGCCCTCCTCGACCCGGAACTGACTCTGAGCATTCCATCAGACATTACCGCGACTACCGGTATTGACGCTCTGTGCCACGCCATAGAATCATACACCTCGATCACGGCAAGTCCCATGAGCGAGATGGTGTCGCTGGAAGCAATCAGCCTGATTTCATCGAGTCTTCGGACATGCGTCCACAATGGATCCGATTTGGAGGCAAGAGAACAAATGCTCCTGGGGAGTATGTACGCCGGGCTGGGACTGGCAAACGCCGGCGTTACCGCCGTGCATTCCCTCTCCTACCCGCTTGGAGGCATGTACGGAATCCCACATGGACTGGCGAACACACTTCTGCTTCCGGCGGTTATGAACTTTAACCTCCCGGGGGCTCTGGAAAAGTTCGCGGTAATTGCCGAAGTTATGGGCGAGTCCACAGACGGCCTTTCCCTGAACGAGGCCGCAGGTCTGGCCGTAGGCGCGGTAGAAGACCTGATCGATGACTGCGGCATATATGACAGTCTGGAGACACTGGACATAGAGGAGGAGGATTTTCCAAAATTGGCAAAGGCCGCGATGACTGTGGCCAGACCGCTAGAAAACAACCCGCGCAGGATGACGGAAGAAGACGCTATAGAGATATATAATGACGCGTATTAATATACAAAAACGGAGGCAATAGAATGGCAGGATCTGAACTTATAGGAAAAGAAGAAGCAAAGGAAATTATGGACATACTGGAGACAGGAATCTTCATGCGGTATGGATTTGATGAAGAGCGTAAGGGCGTCTTCAAAGTAAAGGAATTCGAAAAAGCATTCGCGGATTATCTGGGCATCGGTTATACCTTGGGTGTGACATCAGGTTCAGCGGCCCTGAAGGTTGCCTTGACGGCCATGGATGTGGGACCGGGAGACGAGGTTATAGCACCGGCGTTTGATTTTATCGCTACCTATGAAGCGATACTGGAAGTAGGTGCAATACCGGTAATGGGCGACATAGACGATTCCCTGAATCTTGACCCGGACGATATCGAATCAAAGATAACCCCCTCCACGAAATGCATAATTCCGGTGCATATGTGCGGGGCACCCGCTCGTATAGATAAGATCGTGGAAGTTGCGAGAAAGCACAACCTGCTCGTCCTTGAGGACAACGCCCAGGCCTGCGGCGGAACCTATCATGGAAAGAAGCTGGGGACATTCGCTGATATGGCAATCCTGAGCTTCGATTACTATAAGACTATGACCACCGGCGAAGGGGGCATGGTCCTTACAAACAGCAAGGATCTCTATAACAGGTCCGACTGGTACCATGACCACGGCCATGATCACAATCCCAACGTGGGAAGAGGCGACGAGGGGCGATCCTTCCTCGGCTTCAACTTCCGCATGAATGAATTCCAGGGAGCGGTCGGGTTGGCACAACTTAGGAAACTGGACTACATCATCGCAGAGCAACGCAAGAACAAGGCCGCGCTCAAGGATGCCCTGGGTGATATAAGTGGAATCGGTTTCAGGAAGATCTTCGATCCCGACGGCGATACCGCCACGTTTCTGGGTTTCAACCTCTCGGATGAGGATACCGCAAAGAGGGTCCAGAAACTACTCTCCGAAAGAGGCGTGGGCACGATATATTACAGAGACAACACGTGGCATTACGCCCCGAGATGGGAACACCTTATCGCGCGGGCAACCGCCAATTCGAAACAGTTCCCCTTCACCAACCCCATGTACAAAGGGAAAGTCGAATACCGGGTGGAAGATATACCAAACGCGGAAGATATCATGAGCAGAACATTATTCATGATAATACCTGTAAGGATGACTGAAGAGAAAACGAATGAGATAGTAGACGCGATAAGAGAGACGGCAAAGGAACTTTAGGATTACGGGATTGAAAAGAATAATGCCGAACGTAATATGCATCATACCCGCGAGATATCAGTCATCACGGTTTGAGGGTAAACCGCTGGCGGATATATGCGGCAAACCCATGATACAGCATGTGTATGAAAAAGCGGCAGGAATCGGTATAGTGTCATACGTCGCGGTGGCCACGGATGACGAGCTTATCTTTGAATGCGTAAAGGGCTTCGGGGGGAATGCCGTCATGACCTCCCCCCGTCATCGATCCGGGACGGACAGAATCGCAGAGGCCGCGGAAATTTTAGGCCTGACTGACTCTGATATTATTGTAAATATCCAGGGAGACCAGCCCCTTTTTGCGCCAGTCCAGATAGAAGAGGTGGCAAATCCCCTTCTGGACGATCCGTCATTGAACTTCTGCACACTCATATATAAGATAAAGAGGGAAGAAGAGATACACCATCCCAATGCGGTGAAGGTCGTTTTCGACAGGGATCACTATGCACTTTACTTCTCACGTGCGACGATACCTTATAACCGCGATGACAAGAACGCTGTCCCCTATTACAAACACCACGGGATATATTCATACAGGAAATCATTCCTGAAAATCTTCACAAACTTGGAAGTAGGACATTTAGAAAAAACCGAGTCTCTTGAACAACTTAGAGCTCTAGAAAATGGGCACAGGATAAAGGTCGTTGAAACTCTCCATGATTCCGTAGAGGTGGACACGCCGGAAGAACTTGAGCGGGTCAGGGCTATCATAGCCGGCGAAGGTGAATAGATCTGTCATCTTTTTCCAACGCGCGAGTTCTTCTATCAGGTGCCGCGATACACGCTTATCCAGAACATATATGGTGGTTTTGAATAATAGGGCGTTGGCCCTATTTAACTTTTATTTATTGTCAGAGAACAGGAGGAGGTCTTATGAAACGATTTAGTGTGGTGCTTTTTCTAATTGCAACCTTTATGTTTTTTTCTTCAGGTACAGTTCTTGCCGAATCGTCCATTCCAGACTTGACGGGTAAGTGGACGACCAATAGTTATGGTCACCATCACGAACAAAAAGGGTTTATTTTTAATTCAGAAGCCGACGGCAAATGGTTGATAAAGGAGCAGCGGGGACGATTCTTTTATGGAGAACGTTCTTACGTCAAGAAACAATTTAACAACTTAAAGGCCACAGAAGGATTTTCCGGTGTTATTTCCAGAGATGGTAAACGCCTTTACGTAGTTGATCACGATGAAGACATTCTGATCGGCGATATTTTATCCGATGGATCGATTGAATTCATCATACTGAATGACGGCGATAAAAATCACCATTCAAGAATCGGCCTGATTGAAATCGAAAGAGTCAAATAGAAAAGTTGATCTCCACGTAGGGCATGGGGCCTTGCAATGCAATATTATATCAGCCTGTTTTTAAGCTGTTCACCCATAATGTGAGAGCTTTGAACAAGGAGTTATTTTTTCAGAGCCCGGTTTTTAGGCCGAATTTTTAATAAACTGGATTAAATCTTCGTTCGGCAGGACAT
>CAZRUU010000098.1:0-5757 GCA_964603235.1 uncultured Syntrophaceae bacterium
CCTTGAAACCTCGAATTCACTAACCCTTTTTTATCTGTTGCCAGTTGCCGGTTCAACTCTGAGTCGTCTTTCACCGTTAACCGTGAACAGCTTTTTTAACTGTTACAACTTTATCTCAACAAGGGATTTCTCTCTCAGCTCTTTCAGCCATTCCTGAAACTTTTTATTTATCTTTTCATTCCCTATAGTCCGAATGATTTCTTCTCTTACCTCTTCGACAGGCTTGATCCCGGCGCCTCTTCTGTCTATGATTTTGATAATATGGAACCCCACGGGAGACTCTATTATTTCGCTTGACTCACCCTTCTTGAGCCCGGAAACAGCTGTGTCCACCTCGGGAAACATCATTCCCTTTTCAACAAAACCCAGATCACCCCCGGATTTGGCGGCGGGACCCTGGGAATATATGCCCACCAGGACATCAAATGAATCGCCATTTTCCAGCCTTTTCAGTATTTCTTCCGCCTTTGAGCACATGTCTTTCTTGGTGCTGTCATCACAATCCTTCGGTTTTACGAGCAGTATCTGTTGTATCCTGGCTGCCTCTTTACCTTCATAATCATCTCTGTGCTTGCGATAATATGCTCCGACTTCCTCTTCACTTATAGTTATTCCGGATCTTATTTCTTTCTCTATAATCCTTCCATTGACAATATTTCTCCTGATTTCGCCTTTGTATTCATCCAGCACACCACCCTCACTGGCAAGTGCTTTTCTGAATTTCTCAACGGACATATGTTTCTCTTCCAGCATGTTTTTCAGAGCCTTGTCCACGTCTTTATTTGTCACAATAATGCCCAGCTTCGCCGCTTTCTGCTCGAGCAACATATTATTTATAAGCTTATTCATGGCTGCCCCCCGGGCCTGTGCCACTATTTTTTCCCGTTGATCCCCCCGAGGAATCTTCTCAACCCTCTTCATAAAGGATTGAAGGGTGGTATCCAGTTCAGAAAGTGTTATAACCTCGTCATTCACGATGGCGACGATCCTGTCTTCAAAATCGGCATACAGTGAAGCCGAAGATAAAATAACAAATATACAGACGATGAAAAATGTTTTTAGTTTCATAGATCCTCCCGCATTATTCCAAACCACTACATGTTATCAGAATATCTTCCGTTCTTCAATCCCCAGTTCACCGAGAAGATACTTCGCCCGGTCTATAATTTCTTTCCCCTTTAAGCCAGGCATTGAAACGGTCAATCTGCCATCCGGCGTGAACATTATCTTACCTTTTAAGCTCTTCTGTGAAAGTTCCACAATCCTGACAGGGTCTACGGGAGTATCTTCACGAAAATCAACAAAGATTTTCTCTCCGTTATACCCCATTCTTTCACCCATTATCTTTTTCAGAACATTCTTGATTCTTATAATATCCATAAGGTTATCCACCTGAAGAGGAACAGGGCCGTAGCAGTCGGCAAGTTCTTCTCTCAGCCCGGACATGTCGTCTTCTGAAGTGACTATTGATATCCGTTTGTAAATCATAAGTCTGGTATGCGTGTCAGCAATAAAATCATCCGGGATAAAGGCGGGGATACCTAATGATATCTCGGGGTCTATCTCTTCTTCAGGATATTTTTCCCCCTTCAGCTCACGTATGGTTTTCTCCATCAACTCGGTGTATAGCTCATAACCGATGGCGGACACATGCCCCGATTGGGACTCACCCAGAATACTTCCGCTGCCCCTTATGCTCAGGTCGTGTGTTGCCACCTTGAACCCTGATCCCGGTTCCGAAAATTCCTTTGCTATGGCAAGTCTTTTTGTGGCATCACGCGAGAGAATCGACTCTTCGGGTATCAGGAGATACGCGTACGCGTTCTCATTTCCGCGGCCAATCCTCCCTCTGAGCTGGTAGAGCTGAGAAAGACCTAGTCTGTCCGCTCGATTTATCATTATAGTGTTGGTCGATGGTATATCGACACCGGAACTTATTATCGTGGTACAAACGAGGACATTGAAATCTTTGCGGACGAATTTAACCATGATCTCCTCGAGTTCCTTCGCCTTCATCTGTCCATGCGCCACACCGACCTTTGCTTCAGGAATCAGTTTTTCTATAAGACGCGCGATAGTGTGTATGGATCTAACCCTGTCATGAACAAAGAAGACCTGCCCCTCTCGTTCAAGCTCATTTTGTATCGCATTTCTTATAACATCATCATTGAATTCGGATATGTGAACCTCCACGGGTCGGCGTTCCTGCGGTGCGGTATCAATAACGGAAAGGTCTCTCATCCCCACGAGAGACAGCTGTAGCGTTCTCGGTATGGGAGTCGCCGTCATGGTAAGTACATCAACAAGCGTCCGCATTTTCTTGAGTTTTTCCTTGTGTGACACACCGAAACGCTGTTCCTCGTCTATAATCACCAGCCCGAGATCGTTGAACTTTACATCCTTCTGCAGAAGTCTGTGTGTACCGATGGCGATGTCCACGAGACCCTTGTTTATATCCTCCACCACCTTCTTCTGCTGGCCGCTCGTCTTATATTTGTTCAAAACTTCTATACGAACGGGATATTTGACAAATCTCTTCGCAAACGTCTGGTAATGCTGTTCCGCCAGGATAGTTGTAGGCACAAGAATAGCCACCTGTTTGCCATCCATGGAAGCCCTGAATGACGCTCTAAGAGCGATCTCTGTCTTGCCGAATCCGGCATCACCGCATACGAGCCTGTCCATAGGTCTCGGGTCGCTCATGTCATAGTAGACATCTTCAATAGCCCTTGCCTGATCGGGTGTTTCTTCAAACTCGAAAGAAGACGAAAACTCTTCATAGTATCTGTCGGAAGGAGAAAATTTGTGTCCATTCATTACCTCTCTGGCGGCATAGACTGAAACAAGTTCCTTGGCGATCAAGCGCACCGACTGTTTAACCTTCTTTTTGACAGTTTCCCAGGATGTGCCGCCAAGCTTTTCAACATTCGGGATATGGCCGTCGGGACCAATATATCTCTGGATCTGGTTCAGTCTATCCACCGGAATATAGAGTTTATCTCCCTCTTTATATTCAAGAAGCAGAAAGTCGTTTTCCGTATCGCCGAATGTCAATCGCTCAAGCCCCATGTAAAGGCCTATGCCGTGATCCACATGAACGACAAAATTCCCCTTTTCCAGCTCTCCAAATGATTTGAGAAAGTATCCTTCCCTCGCACGGGCCCTTCTTTTCCCTCTTGTCTTCTTTCCGAATATTTCCTCTTCGCTTACGATAACCGTTTTCAGCAGGGGGTATGAAAATCCCTTCGTTATTTTCCCCTCCCTCAGGATGAGACGGCCACCCTTTATTTCTCCCGGATCGGAAAAGAAAGGGTGGGAAGCCCTGTGAACCGGCAAAGAATACCCCTCCAGCAGGTGCTCCATCTTCTGCATATCCCCCTCGCCGCAGAGAAACGTTACCAGACAACCCTGATTTATCCACGATTGTATCCTGTCTACGAGGGGGGCGAGGATGCCATCCCTGTCTGCATGATACTCCGTGTCGTTTTTTGTTGTTGTTTCCTCTATCTCAAACCGGATAGCATCCAGAGATTGAAGTCTGTCCATGTAGACCTTCTGCAGGACATTGCATCTACGGGAGATATTGTCCCATGAAGCCAGGAAAGATTCCTTTTCGAGATAGAATCGTCCTTCATCTTCGGCTTTACGAAGAAACCGGTCCGCGTCATTTGTAATCTCCTCCGCGGCCTTTTCCATAACGCCGGGACTTTCAGAAAGTATCAGGCTGTTTCCGGAAAAATACTCAAAGAAGGTGTCCATGCCTTTCGTTTCTTTTCCGGAATGAAGACCTCCGAAAAATAGCGGGAGGAGTTGTGGATTAGCCTGAGAAATCAAATCGTTTTCAATCGCGTCAAGCAGTCGTTCCCTTTTTGTGCTTGAAACTCCCAATTCATTAGCTCTGATCTTCATATTTCTGGATGCCAGTATTTTTGATTCTTTTGACAGTATTGCCTCTCCCGCCGGGAAAAGAACAAAATCCACGATCTCTCTTGCCGATCTCTGCGTCGCGGGGTCAAATTCCCGGATTGATTCAATCTCATCACCCGCAAATTCCATTCTGAAGGGGTATGGGCATGCAGGAGGAAAGATGTCGACGATATATCCTCTCAGGCTGAATTCTCCCGCTTCTTCCACCAGCGGAACTTTTTGATAGCCACCTTCAATCAGTTTTTTCGCCAGTTTATCCCTGTCTCTGTAGTCTCCGATAGAGACAGTCTCCATATAACTGTTAAAAACCTTCGCGGGGGCAACCTTCTGCATCAGCGCGCTCAGAGGGGCAACCACTACAGCCGGTTTTGCCGACAGGAGTCTTGACAGAACACCCGCCCGCCCGGCAGCATTTTCATTCTGCCTGGAAAATGTGTCGTCAGGGTGAACGATATCCCACGATGGGAAAAACAGGACATCTTCTTCGCCGAGAAAAAAAGAGATGTCCCTGAAAGTTTCAAGCGCCTCCTTCCGGGAAGGAGTTATGAAAAGAAGGGATTTTTCTGTGTTTCTGAAAAGAAGTGATGCTATGAAAGATTTCGCGGACCCCTGAAGGCCACAGATATCCGTCTCATCATCCCCCCGATGAATATTATTGACAAGCACACGGAGGGAGGGGTCCGAAAATTCTGTTTTTCTATCTACTATTTTTCTCACGCAAAAATTCAGCTTTTTAAAGTAGATTAATAACCGTTCACGGTTGCCGGCTCACAGCTTTTCAACCGCTAACCGTTAACTGTAAAATGTTATTTCGATGCCTTCAGCATCCTGCTCAGGGCGAGATTTGCGAGAATCCTTATCTCTTCAGGCACAGTTACCACGTGCTTCATTTCCAGCAGAGAGCTGAGTATGTCATCGAGAGTAATTCGCTTCATATCCACGCAGATCAGGTTGTCAGATGCGGGTATGAATGTTTTGGCGGGATTCTGTTTCTTCAGCTGATGCATGATTCCCTGCTCCGTTCCGACAATAATCTTTTCCGTGTCCGCCTCTTCGGCGAATTTCAGTATTCCACTTGTACTTCCGACAAAATCCGCCAATGAGAGAACCTCTGCACGGCATTCAGGATGAGCGGCAAACAGGGCTCCGGGGTTTTCATCCTTCACCCTTTGCACTTCGCCCGGTGACAGGTTGTCGTGCACGTAACAGAACCCCTTCCATGGGATTACCTTCTTTTCCGTAAACTGCGAGGTGTAACGCGCGAGATTTCCGTCCGGAACCATCAGAACGGTTTGCGTGTCCTCAAGGGAATTAACTATGCGCACGGCATTGGCGGATGTGCAGCATATATCGCTGTAGGACTTGGTTTCGGCCGATGAATTAACGTATGTAACCACTTTTACGCCCGGGTTCTCCGCCCTTGCCTTTTTCAGTTCTCTGAAGGTAATCTTGTCCGCGAGAGGACATCCCGCATCGAGGCGGGGAAGGAGGACTGTCTTGTCCGGCGACAGGATGGAAGCGCTCTCCGCCATGAATCGCACCCCCGCGAAGACGATAACATCCGCCGTTGTCTCAGATGCTTCAATGCTGAGGGCCAGAGAATCACCCAATATGTCCGCGATATCCTGGATCTCATCACGCTGATAGTAGTGAGCCAGCAGGATGGCATTCCTGTCGGCCAGCAGCTTTCTGATCTTTTCCTGTGTCTCAATAATACCCATAATGTTTTTCCTCCAACGTCATCAGGTATTCGGCGCCTGCCTGTCGATAAATAAGAAAGCTACCTATAACATAGACTATATTTATTCAAGGTAGAAATGATATCAGAGA
>CAZRUU010000099.1:0-5711 GCA_964603235.1 uncultured Syntrophaceae bacterium
GAACCCCTGCCGCAGGGACAGGGTGGCGTGGGGAAGGGCGAGATCGTGGAACCACCTGCCCCCTAACCGGTTGCACCGCTCCTGGTATACCGGGTCACCCGGCGAGGCGAAGGGAAGCCTGACGATAATGACCAGGCTGAGGTCATCCCCCTTGATGTCGATCCCCTGCCAGAACGTGGCCGTCGCGAGGAGGACCGAATCGGGGGTGTCCCTGAACCACTTGATCAGCTTTGCCGGGGGCATCTCGCCCTGTCTCTTGAAGGGGTAGGGCGTCGTTATGCGCTCGGCGACAAAATCGAGGTGGCGGTACGAGGTAAAGAGGACCAGCGCCCTTCCGCGGGACGCCCCGATTAACCGCTCGATCACCGTGAGACCTTCCTCCTGAAACAGACCATCTCCTCCGTTGTCGGGTTTTGGCAGGTCCCTGTCGATATAGAGGAGGGCCTGCCGTTTGAAATCAAAGGGGGAGCCGATAATCCGCTCTTCACACTGCTCGATTTTCAACCGCTGCTTCAGGAAGGTGAAGTCCCCCCCCGATGTCAGCGTTGCGGATGTCATGATGACCCCTTTGTATCCGCGCATCAGTCCCTTGAAGGCGTTCCCCGATTCCACGAGGCTACTCTTCAGCTCCAGGTTGCCGCCTGCCAATTCGGTATAGTAGACCTTGTCGCCGTCCCCCTGCCCGATAAAGTCATCTATGTCCGCCTCGAACGAGCCGATGTAACTCATGGTTGTTTCTATCTTGTCTCTGAGCTCATCATCCACCGTGTTTTTTTTGCGCTTCTCAAGCGCCGTGACCGTTGTGTCCAGCGCCAGGACCGCTCGCAGCTTCTTCAGCTTTTCTATAATCGAAGCGGGGATGGGGGACACCGGATAGGGGGGCGTATCGCTCTTTTTGAAGAATGATTCCACTCGTGGAAAAAGAGGGTCGACGACCACCTTCAGCCCCTTCAGCCGGTATAAGAGCCACGCAGTCCGGGCGTAGGTCAGGGCGCTGCCAAGGACGGTCGATATGACATCTTCGATATTGGGTGCCTCGTCGATGATCAACTGCCGGTGGAACGGCAGCAGGCTGAAGTCCGAAAGCAGGTCGTACATCAGCAGGTGGTGGTTGACCACCAGGATATCTACGGCGTGGAGACGCCGATAGTGGCGATAGTAAAAACAGCGGCCGTAGAAGGGGCACGTGCGCCCGCCGCAGTCCTGGGAATCTCCGCAGAGCTCCCCCCAGAATCTCGGCGTGAAGGGAATATCGCTCCGCTCCCCCGTCTTCGTTTCGGACAGCCACGTGCGGAAGCGTATATAAAACTTACCGCTCCCCGCGTACTCGTGCTCACGCTTCAGGCAGACGTAGTTGTTCTTTCCCTTGAGGACCCCGAACGAGAATTTCAAGGGCAGGGTCTTTTTCAGAAAGACGAGGTCCTTCTTGACGAGCTGGTCCTGGAGGGCCAGGGACGAGGTGGAGATGGTGGTCTTCTCGCGCGAAAGAATCGCGGGGATGAGATATGCAAAGGACTTTCCAACGCCCGTCCCCGCCTCGATCAGCAGGCTCTTCTTGTCCAGGAGAGTATTCAGAACTTCATCCGCCATCTCGCGCTGCTGAAGGCGGTCTTCGTACCCCGGAAACTTCTCCTGCAATATATCGAAACTCGATGATAATTCTTTCAAATGATTGTTCTGCCTTTTTCAAAAACTGTTCGGACACCTCGCCTTACAGACGGAGTGTTCCTCTTATTGTCCCAAAACATACAAGCCTTGGTTTGGGATCAGTAGCCCCATAGCGCCGCTCGTTTCAAAAGATGAATCATAAATCTTCAAGCGGGCTGATCACGCCTTCGCCGCCTTGCTGTCGGACATGCGTGTAAATCATTGTCGTCTGCACATCGCCTTCATATCAAAGTCAATATCATGCACCCTCAGCCTCAGACATTCGATAATGCGCAATCCCGAACCATACAATAGTTTAACAACAAGCTGATGAATCCCGGTCATCGTACCAATGATCCGCTTTGTCTCATCCCGAGTTAAAACAACAGGAATCCGGGGTTTCCTGGGCGCCCGTTCGGCGTTTATTTTCTCGTCCAGTGGTTGATTGAGCACATGCTTGTAGAAAAAGACCAGCGCATTCAACGCCTGATTCTGTGTCGATGGCGCCACATTCTTGTCGCGAGCCAGGAACGTCAGGTATTTTTCGATCTTCTTCTCTCCTTCACTCAGGTCATCGCGCGACTTCATATTAAAATGAAGGATAAAACGCTTTACCCAATCGCAGTAGCTCCGCTCCGTGCGAAGCGAATAGTATCGCCGCCGCATAACATCGCGCATATCATCAAGAATCTTTCTTGACATAGCCTTCTTCCTGCTTTATCGTTTTTTCATGACCTGAAAGAGTATACTATATTGAATATTGGAAACAAGCAATTTTGCCTGTTTATCTGTTCAATATCAGGATGTCAGGCAAAATTGCCTGATATGTAAATGTTAGCCTAAGGAAGTAACTAATGGATAAAGTAATCTGGGAGCATTGCAATCACTGCTCAGGCAAGAAGAAACACGAAGTCCTTTATCATAAGGAAATAAAGTGGTCTGAGAATTTGAGCGAAGATTTTAGCATTGATGGTTCCAATATATACGATTTACTACAGTGCCTAGGCTGTGAGAGCGTGCAATTAAGGCATCAAAGTTGGTTTTCAGAAGACTGCGACCCGAGAACTGGCCGACCAGAAGTTACTATCAGACAATATCCTCCACCAACATTTCGCCCCTCCCCCAGTTGGCTATCGGACTTACTGCTTTCAAACATTGATGAGTCGATTGAAGGCTTCATCCTCGAAATTTATATCGCGCTTCAAAATAATGCTCCAAGATTGGCTGTACTTGGCATCAGAGCCTTGCTTGAGACTATAATGATAGACAAGATTGGCGATCAAGGAACTTTTGTAGAAAATGTAAATGTTTTCGAGAAGGAAGGATTTATTTCAAAAAAGCAAAAAGAAGTTCTCGAACCAATATTAGAGGCTGGCCATGCAGCGATGCACAGAGGATACAAACCAAACAAAAACGAAGTTGCACGGTTGATGGATGTAACTGAAAACATAATAGAGACAATTTATGTCAATGAACAAAGAATTAAAGGACTATCTGACAAGATTCCTCCTAAGAAAAGAAGAGCAAAAAAGGGCTAACAAGGTCAATCCAGCCGATCGCTACGCTCCGGCTGATTTTTTCGTTAGACGGCATCAGAAGGATCAAGTAAGTGCAAGAAGAGAAAATTGAGTGGGGCAAAGAGATTGTCCAGGCTGGAAGCGATATCGCTGGCATTCCTGGTATCGGACTGATAGCTAAATTTGCTCAACAATTCTACGACAAGCATCTCCAGAAGCGTTTCCAAAAATTCATCTCAGACGCAGAAGTTGATATGGAGAGGATCGAGAAAATATTGAAGGATGAAACCTACTCAAACTGTTTCTATGCGACATTAGAGGCTGTCCGTCAAACTCATTCTAAGGTCGGCGTTGTTGCGCTGGCGCTTATTTACAAGGATCACTGGAACGACGAGCCCTATCTCATTGCTGCGATGCGAGCTTTCTCTCAAATAAGTGATAGAACAATAGACGCATTTATTTCGCTATACGAATCCATTCCGGACGACAAGAATTATCTGCATTTGGGAATCCAGAAAGATGATGGCGGTCATTTCCATGAGTGGTACAATGAAGCCGTTGAGCTGATTGGTAGAAACTTTTTTGTTACAAGTACCGGAGCCAGTATGCATGCGAATGGGCCGGTGCAAGGCATGAAGTGGGATCACACAGATTCATACTACGGCTACTGCAAAGCAGCAAGGGATCGTGTCTAACCTCGCTAATTCAGCCGACGCAGAAAGCCGCGCGGCTGATTAGCCCGTTATATGCCATAGGAGATTAAGTGCTTCCAAAAGATAAAATGCCAGAAGCAGAAGTAACCTTAAGACTTGCCATCGCCCTTGTTGTAAATCGGCATGTCGTTAATGACGTTCAGGTTGCTATAGATGGTGCGCAGGTAAAAACGGGAGAAACTATCCATTTCCCCATAGTCGAGTTCTTAAATTCATATGGCTGGCATAGCCTTGACCAAACACCTTCCTGGCAGACTACTTACTCAAACTCCAATTATCCTTTTTCAATCGTGGTGCATTCTAACCCCGGTGAAGGCGATCTCGTAGCCGACTTGAAATCTGGTCGGACGCTACGAGTCGAGTCTAAAAAGGGTCCATTGCTTCGGAGTAAGTCATCCCAAGAATATCCTTTAATTCGTGAAGCTATTGGGCAGCTTATTACCATTGAGCATGCTGCAAAGTCTGATTTGCTTGCAGTTGCTATACCGCAATCTGAGAAATTCGATGAGCTCGCTAACCAATGGAGAGATCGTCCCTTAATGAAGAGTACAGGAATTCATATCGTTACTGTTGGGAGGGATAACAGAATCGCTGGGCTTGAAAGCGTCGGCATATAACAAGTCGCTGCAAGGGACGAGCGGGCAGCGCGGTTTTCCGAAGTTCAATCTTGCTATCAAAATATGCGGTAAATCAAAGTTGGTTGCTATTAACCCCGCTCGCCCCTGAGCTAAAACGTTATGCAGAGGAAAAGAAAATGAAAATAACTTATTATGTTGCATCAAGTTTAGATGGGTATATTGCAAGAGAAAACGGTGATGTGTCGTGGCTGGATGGTCTCGGAATTCCTATGGAGGAAACAGGATACAACGAATATTTTGCTACCGTAGATGGCTTGGTTATGGGAAGTAACACCTATGACGTAATTTGCAAATTTGGTGCTTGGCCATATGAGAACAAACCTACCTGGGTGTGTACAAAAGGTGAAATAAAACCTATTAAAGGGGCAAATCTGCAAAAAGCTAATTCACCAGAAGGAACAATAAAGGAAGCTAATGAATTGAAAGTAAATCATTTGTGGCTTGTTGGTGGTGGAAATATTGCAGGATATTTCTTAAAACATAATTTGCTTACAAATATCAGTCTTTCCCAAATGCCAATAGTGTTAGGTGGCGGTATTAGCCTATTTGGCTCGTTAAATGATACAAAAAGAATTCAACTGAAAGATTGTAAAATTATATCAGGCAAGTTTCTGCAAATGGAATATGAAATAGAAAAAGCATAACAATGCGCTGTAGGTGAATTTGTTCCGCTACGCTCCACAAATCACCTGAGCTTAAACGTTAGCGCCCCAAAGCATAGAACAGGCAACAATCATAAAATGAAAGATAGAGCCGACATAAATGATTTCAACTCCATTCCCAACGTTGGTCCAGCAACAATTCAGTATCTAAGCCTTTTGGGCATCAAAAAACCTTTTGAGTTAATTGGCCAGAATCCTTACTCAATGTATAAAGAACTAAATGAAATTACAGGAAAACACTTTGACCCTTGCCTTGCTGACGTATTTATTTCAGCAGTAAAATTCATGGAAGGTGCTCCTCCCAAAAAATGGTGGAACTACACAAAAGAAAGAAAAGAACATTATCGAAAGATAGGAAATAGCTAGTCCCGAATGTACGCGCAAAATCAAACAAAATGCGCTAACCAATCGCTAGAGAGGGACGCGAAGATACGCGGGGGTCCTTCGGGACAGCCTTATGGCGCGCCCCTCAGCTCAAACGTTATGTTTTTACTTATCACGTCAAGTATATAGAGTGAGTTTTATGTCAATTGA
>CAZRUU010000100.1:0-5607 GCA_964603235.1 uncultured Syntrophaceae bacterium
ATCTGCCGCAACAATGTTTGTATTTCTTGCCGCTGCCACAGGGACAGGGTGCATTTCTACCTATCTTTCCACCTTCTCTTTTAACGGTGGTCTGAGCGGCACTGGTATCTCCCCTGCTCATCACATAATCTTTTCTCTGCTTTTCTTCAATCTCTGTCACATCTTCCTGTCCCTGTATCTGGACCATACACAATTTTTCCAGGGTATCTTCCTTGATACGATACACCATTTCCATGAACATATCGTAACCCTCTTTCTGATACTCCCTTTTTGGGTCCTTCTGCCCGTATCCACGAAGACCTATTCCTTCCTTGAGGTGATCCATACCGAGTAGATGGTCCTTCCAGTGAAAATCTATAGCCTGGAGCATAATTACCTTCATTATGTACTCCATGAGGGATTTGCCGAATTTATTCTCCTTGTTTTGCAGAAGAGTCTTGACATCTGAAATAACCTCTCCGATGACATCTTCTCTGCTTATATTCTCCCGGTTTGAATCATCGAGATTCCACTTCAGGGAAAACTGTTTGTATATAATATCACTCAGACCCTTAATATCCCATTCATCCGGACGAACTTTCTCGTCCAGATGATCGCAAACGATATCCTCAACAATTTCTTTCAACATATCATCAACAGTTGACCACAACTTATTTCCACCAAGAACATCTCTGCGCTGTTCGTAGATCACCTGCCGCTGTCTGTTCATCACATCATCATATTCAATAAGGTGTTTTCTTATATCAAAATTCTGTCCCTCCACCCTTTTCTGGGCACCTTCAATTGCCTTACTGATAAGATTGTGCTCAATTGGTTGTCCCTCTTCAACGCCGATTCTGTCCATAACGGATGATATTCTCTCAGCTCCGAATATCCTGAGGAGATCGTCCTCAAGAGACAGATAGAAACGTGATGATCCCTTGTCTCCCTGTCTTCCCGACCTTCCTCTCAACTGATTGTCTATACGTCTGCTTTCATGACGCTCCGTGCCTAATATATGAAGACCCCCGAGATCAGCCACACCATCACCCAATTTTATATCGGTCCCTCTCCCCGCCATATTAGTAGATATCGTAACGGCCGCAGGTTGACCGGCCTGAGATATTATCTCCGCTTCTTTTTCATGATTCTTGGCATTAAGGATGTTATGCTTTATCCCCCTTTTTGAAAGATATTTGCTGAGAAGCTCAGACTTTTCAATGGAAATTGTCCCTACCAGGACCGGACGGGCCTGGTCATGCAGATTCTTTATCTCTTCAATAGCGGCGCTGAATTTCTCCTCTTCCGTTTTATAGATAACATCAGTATTGTCAGTCCTTATCATCGGCATATTTGTGGGTATAACAACCACATCGAGATTGTATATCTTTTTGAACTCTGTAGCTTCTGTATCCGCTGTTCCGGTCATTCCGGACAATTTTTCATACATCCTGAAGTAGTTCTGAAATGTAACGGAGGCCAGTGTCTGATTTTCTCTTTCTATCTTGACCTTTTCCTTAGCCTCAAGCGCTTGGTGGAGACCGTCGCTGTATCTCCTGCCGGGCATTACCCTCCCTGTAAATTCGTCCACGATAACAACCTGACCGTCCTTTACAAGATAATCAATGTCTTTCCTGAAAAGGGTATGTGCCTTTAGCGCCTGGTTTACATGGTGAAGGGTCTCCATATTTTTAGCTTCATACAGATTTTGAACATTCAGCAGTTTTTCGGATTTGGCCACACCCTCTTCCGTCAAGACAACTGTCTTGCTCTTTTCATCTACAGTGTAATCATGATCCTTTTTCAGTCTTGGAATAATCTGATTAACCCTGTAATATTTGTCTGTAGATTCTTCAGACGGCCCGGAGATAATAAGAGGTGTTCTCGCTTCATCTATAAGAATACTGTCCACTTCATCAACTATCGAATAATAAAATTCTCTCTGGACATAATTCTCGAGCTGGAAGCTCATATTGTCACGCAGATAGTCAAAACCAAATTCGTTGTTTGTACCATACGTTACATCGCAATTGTATGCATTGCGCCTCTCTGTATCGTCTATTCCATGGACAATCACCCCGACAGAGAGACCAAGAAATTCATAGATGGGTCTCATCCAGCTTGCGTCTCTGTTTGCCAGATAGTCATTCACGGTGATCAGATGCACACCCCTGCCGGTTAACGCGTTCAGATATACGGGCATTGTCGAAGCCAGGGTCTTTCCTTCACCGGTCTTCATCTCCGCAATCTTACCCTCATGCAGAACGATACCGCCTATGATCTGGGCATCAAACGGCCTCATTTCCAGAGTTCTCTTCGAGACTTCTCTGACAACGGCAAATGCCTCCACAAGGAGATCATCAAGAGAAGCTCCTTGTGCAAGTTTATCCTTGAAATATGGTGTCTTCGCCCTGAGCTCGGAATCAGTCAAGTTCTCAATCAAGGGTTCCTGCGCGCTTACTTCTTTCATGATAACGCTCAGACGCTTTATTTCTCTGTCATTTTTACTTCCAACAATTTTTTTTAATACATAATTCAACATAATCACACCATAAAAAAACCCGGCAAAAAATATTACCGGGAGAATCTGACTGACAGGTAGTTAGCAGAACCCGTCCGCATTAAAAAAGATGTCTCCTTGGATTCACATAAACACCATTTATACAAACACCATAGTGGAGATGAGGGCCGGTACTCCTCCCGGAATTACCCACATATCCGATTATGTCTCCCCTTTTTACCCTCTGCCCCTTCTTGACGTTGCCTTTTTTTAGCAGATGTCCATAGACCGTTACAACACCGCTTCCATGGTTTATCTTAACCATGTTCCCTATACCTCTTTGATTATATGCGCTGGCCACAATACCATCCGCGGGAGCCACAATCTCTTTAGCAATCTCCGTTGCTATGTCGATACCCCTGTGAAACTCTCTCTTTCCCGTAAAAGGCGAAACCCTGTATCCAAACTCTGAAGTCACCCAGCCTATCGTAGGCCATATGGAAGGTGTAGAGGCAAGTATTGATTTCTGCTTTCCAAGAAAATTGAGCAGCTCTGCAAAACTGTCCTTTTGAAGGTCGGCTTCGTCAAGCAGGTTATCCATATTGTCATGTATTCTATCAATGAGGGCGGATTCTACTTCTGCCGCACGTGAAACAGTCCTCTCGTCTTCGGGTACTGGCCCTCCGACACCCAGCAGCTGGCTGTTACTATGATCCTTGTCAAGATTTGTCATAATCCTTATTTTCTTATCAAATTGGCCCAGGTTAATCATTTTTTGCTCAAAATCATCAACCTTGCTCGCAAGAAAATCAAGGCGGTCTTTTTGAAGAGAGGTTAGCTGTTCCAATCTGACCAGTTCTTCTACCTTGCACCTGGTGTCTATATAATTATAAGAAAGATAACAAAGTAACAATGAAACGGTTACTATCGCAATAGATATAAATGACAGGAGTCCGGCTGAAACTCTCAGCCTCTTTATTGATCCCCTTCCCTGAGGAATAGCAAGAAAGGTATAAGATCTGTTTCCCACCACGGATCCTTTCACACAACTTCCAATGGAGTTCCCTGAAAAAAACTATGCCCGAGAGAACTCCTCTTAAAATCCTGCCAGCTTTTCTGCGTCGCCAGGGTCAATCTTCAATAACCCTTGAAGCACTTATAAACTACAGCAATACTCTTATGGAAAATACCATAGCTGTTTTAAATGTCAAGAAAAGATTAAAATTATCAAGTTCTTTTTTCGACCACAACAAGAGGATCTCCTACCTCGACTTCATCTCCGGGTGATACCAGCACATCCGAGATTACACCGTTTATTTCAGAGATTACGTTGTTGAGCATTTTCATCGCTTCAAGGACAATCAATATCTGTCCTGCCGAAACATCTTCCTCCTCCGCAACGGGAATCTCGTTTACTGTTCCCTTTATGGGCGATCTGACATCTCCCGATTGCGCGAGCTTTTCTATTTCTTTGGCTGAAAGTGCAATTCTCTTTTCTTTCCCCTCGCCTTCCTGATCAAGTTCTGTCAGTATGGGCTCGGGATGATGATTTATGGTCAGATAGGTAACCGCATCCCCTGTTTTCGTTTTTCGTTTCGAACCTATTTCTATAATATGGTGTTTTCCGTAGGCATCAGAAAACTCAATTTTTTCTCCAAGATTGAATCCACCATTCTTAAACCACACACCGGGAGGCAGTACCCACGTCTTGCCATATTCTTCCTCGAATTTAAAGAAATTCATCGCATCATTGGGATGTTGCAGATACAATACAAACTCGTCTTCCGTGGCCGCCCGCCCAAGACGATGTTCAAGCACCCTTCTGTCCACATCCAGATCGATATCTTCTATCTTCTGATAACCCTTTTCCTTTTCTGTTATTTCCTTCCAATCCGGCCCGAATACCGCCTCATATATGTCATCGGAGGGCTTATGGAACGGAAGATCTCCATATCTTCCCAGCATCAGATTTTTAAGGTCATCGTTCGCGTCTTTATATCTCGTACCTCCAAGAACATTATTGACAGCCGTGGTCCACAGGATCTGTGAACCCGGTGTTACGCTCCACCAATTCCCAAGTTCGCTCTGAACACGGGGCAATTCTTTCTGGAGAATTTCAGGCATCAAATGCAGAAAATCACCCTTGACTGCCTGTTCAAAACTAGATCCCGTCGCTCCACCCGGCAGTTTGTGGGTCTGAACCGTGGGATCAAATCCAAAAAACTGAGATTCAAGATTCTTGTAATGTTCTCTCTCCGGACGCAGTTTATTCGAAGTATCAATGACCGACTGTCTGTCTATACCCAGCGCACGGTGTCCATATTCATTCAGCGTATCGATGACCGTCAATATAGGAGGAGGTCCGTAGAAACCGGTGAATGCATGATCAGCAGCATCCACAATCTTTGCCCCGTTTCTTACAGCCTCAACAATCCTTCCCACATCATTCCCGTCCGTGTTATGACCGTGGTAGTGAATAATAAGATCCGGATATCTGTCCAGGATGGATCTCGTCAGGCCTCCAATCCTCTTGGCAGTTCCAAGACCACCGTGATTCTTTATACAGAGGATTATATCCTTGCCGGTAACATCGAGTATCTCTTTCACCTTCCGCACATAAAATGCGTCGGTATGCTCCGGCCCCGTTGAGAAACATATCGAGGGCTCCAGTATACAGCCCGCATCTTTTACCTCTTCAAACACTGCTGTCATATTGGGTACATAATTAAGAAAATCAAAGACCCTCCAGAGATGCACGTAACGGGCAAAACTCCGGACCGTCAAGCGAATCACATTCTCAGGATATGGCCTGTAACCAAAGAGATTGATTCCCCTGCAAAGAGTCTGAAACATTGTATCAGGCATTAACGAACTGAGAATCTCCAGCTTCTCCAGGGGATTGATCTGCCTGCGCAACATATCAACATGAATCGACGCGCCCCCTGATATCTCAAGAGAAAGATATCCAGAGTCGTTTCGCTCCCGGGAAACCAGAATCTGCGTGTGGGGCATTATACGATTTTTAAAGTCGGATTGTGAGAGATCCCTCTCCGTGTTGGTTATGTAATATCCATCTCCCGTCCTGATCTTGTCGAGTGCATGGCGCACTCCTCTCTCACGCAAATCGC
>CAZRUU010000101.1:0-5538 GCA_964603235.1 uncultured Syntrophaceae bacterium
AGCTTATTCTCAAGATGCATGAGGGACGTCCCAATATCGTAGACGGGATAAAAAACCGTGAAATTCAGCTTGTGATCAATACTCCAAGCGGCAAAATGAGCAAGTATGACGATTCATACATCAGAAAAACCGCAATTAAATATAAGGTCCCATATATAACCACTGCGGCGGCGGCCCTTGCAACCGTCAGGGGGATCTCCGCCATACGGAAAAACCATGGCAGCGTAAAATCTCTCCAGAGTTACCACGCGGATATAGGTTGATCGAAATATGATTTTTAATTTTAAATGCTTAGTTGTAGATTGACATGGGCTACAGAGAATAGTCCCTTGCCAATGTGCAGTTTTTTTAACCAATGATTCACCATTCAGAAGCAAGGGGGAAGGGCTAGGCCATGAATTTCATAGAGGAGAATTGCGGTGTCTTTGGCATATATTCAAAAAAAGAATGCGTGAATGACATCTACGAGGGATTGGATTTTCTGCAGCACAGGGGACAGGAATATTGTGGTATTTCAACTTTTGATGAGGGGATTAACCATACAACCCATCATGGCAAGGTAACCAACAGATTTACACCTGAAGAACTGCAGAACCTGAAAGGAACCTGGGGCATAGGTCATGTAAGCCTGCGGGACCGCCAGCCCATGAAGTGGCTGACCAGGGCCGGGGAAATTTCGGTCGCCTTCAGCGGCAGCGTGATCAATGACGGAGAACTCATGGAAGACATGATGAAAAGGGGCAAGTCTTTCTACAAGGGTTACGACATAGAGATAATCTCCAAGATCATCATAGAGGAGGGTGAAGGCAATATAGTAAGCGGCATATCCGCGCTTTCAGAAAAAATCAAAGGATCCTACTCACTGGTGGTTCTGACCGGAGAGGGCATTTATGCCTCCAGGGATATCTATGGATTCCGGCCGCTTATACTCGGAGGTAATTCTGAGAGTTACGCTGTGAGTTCGGAATCAAGAGCCATGCAGAATATGGATATGGAAATATTCCGGGATGTTGCACCCGGAGAAATCGTCCTCATCAATAACAAAGGCTTCCAGACCGTAAAACAACTCGATTCTCCGCGCAGCGCGCATTGCGCTTTTGAATGGGCATACACGGCGAGCATTGATTCCATAATAGACGGAGTGTATGTGCAGGAAGCACGTAACAACCTGGGAGAGAGCCTTGCGCAGAGAGATATTGATGAGGGAGGCATTGCCGCGGATATTGTCGCGCCGGTTCCCATGTCGGGTGTCGGACACGCGCTCGGATACCATAAACGCTCGGGAATTAACTACCAGGATGTGTTTCTCTACAACCGGTACGCCGACCGCAGCTACACCCAAATCACCCAGGTTGCCCGTGAAAAGATGGCCAAACGCAAACTGTCTGTCCTCCCATACGTTAAGGGCAAACGGGTTATTCTCTGCGATGATTCCATAGTGCGGGGAACACAAATCCTCAACAAGGTAAAAGATCTCAAAAAAGCAGGGGCAAAAGAGATCCATGCGCGAATTGCATGCCCGCCCCTCATGCATCCCTGCAAATTCGGAATCTCTACCCGCTCTGAAGGGGAATTGCTGGCGCGACAATATCTTGATACAGGCGATATCACATCCATGCAGCAACTGACGGATCTGGAGGCATGGACTGCCCGCAAGATAGGTGCGGACTCCGTTAAATTCAATACTATGGATGCCTTTGTGAAATCCCTGTTAATTCCCAGAGGAAATTTGTGTCTGCAGTGCTTCGACGGAATTTCGCCTTGCAAACCATAAGGTTCAAAATTAATCAAAGGGAAGATATATTATAGAAAGTGGATCGGCATAATTATCGACCAGTCTTAATCCCCAGTGCAGGTGAGGTCCGGTCGATCTTCCTGTTGAGCCCACATACCCAATAATTTTCCCCTTATCAACAAAAGCGCCTTCCCGGACAATTGACTTCGACATATGGCAATAGATAGAGAAAAGACCGATACCGTGATTTATTATAACGGTATTCCCAGAAAAATAAAGATCCCGGGACAAAACGATTTCCCCCGAGTTCGAAGCCCTGATAGATGTCCCTTCGGGCGAACGTATATCTATTCCCCTGTGACGTGACACAAACCCGCGGTTAAATACCCTTCGTTCACCAAATACCCCGCTTATGCCCCCCTCCAACGGCATGATAAATCTGCCGTCGCCCAGCCAATTGGGTGTCAATATACTATATATACGGCCAAGCAGCTCCCTCTCGGTTTTTATTCTTTTCATATCCTTCGAAGTCGGACTGGTAAAACGCCTGGCAACCTTTATTCTTTTTGAGGGAAATGTTTTCCCGGATATAGCAAGCTTGAAGGATACATCCTTTTTTAAACTACGAGAAGATTCAAGATGGATGACAACGTTATATATCCCTGGCTTTATATCGAGCCCGAGCGCTATCAGAGCAAAGTATTTCAGATTATCCCTGTCTTCTAAAATAAAGATATACTCTCTTCCGTCAAGGGACAATGTGGCAGAGACCGGTACAGGTGATTGCATGTATATTTTTACAACCTCTCCCGGACAGGAACTGCGATATTCCAAGCTTATTGTCACGTCTCCTTCATCTGTCGGGCTGATCACCAGAGCGGCGTTCAGACACACAGGACATAGAATCAGGAAAAAGATGATCAGGAAACTTTTACTTGTCTTCATGGGCAGCAGCTTACACCAGAAGTGTATAAATTTCAAAGAATGCGCCCTCCTGCTTGTGAGGAAATAACCCGACGCCATTGTTTATTTAAAAAACAGAGGCGTCACTACTTCTGCCCTCGATAACAACAATATGGACAACTCCAGAGGTATCTATTGGCACATCAAAGGCTTATAATCAGCCCATCCTTTAATATTTCCGGTTTAATGTTGAGAAAAGATGTGGTACAAACCACCTCGAAGAGGAAGAGACTGAAGCACAGGAATTATCTGAAAATAATACAGAGAATCGAAAGGTTGTTGTTATGAAAAGAGTTAAATGGCTTATGATTCTGATGGCTGGAACTTTTGCACTATCGGGCTGCGCTCCCCTTATTGTAGGCGGTGCTGCAGTCACCGGAGGAGCTGGAACATATTTTTACACACGTGGTGAGTTAAAAACTGATTATCATTATTCATTCGACAGAGCATGGAACGCCTGTGAAAAGACCGTGGCTTATATGAATGCGACTAGTGTAATTCCTGTAAAAGAGATAAGCAAAGGAACAATCAATGCCGTCATCGATGGTGAGAAGGTTCGTTTTGTCATCGAATATAAGGCAAAGAATCTGACTACGGTAGCCATCCGGGTCGGCATGCTTGGAGACAAATCCGCGTCGCAACGGCTGCATGACAAGGTTGTTGATTACCTGCTTCAATAAATAACCGGGAATAGGAGGGTATAGACAAGCTTTGCTGGTCCCTACCCTCAATATCTTACCCCTGATACCCTTTCAAAGAATCGAATACCTATGTTAAAGAAATTGTTTCTCGGAATTATTATAGGCGCTTTCTTCGTATATCTCTCCTTCAGGGGTATCGATCTGAACGGCATAAACACCGGGCTCAAGAACGCTAATCTTTTCTTTATCATCCCCTTCCTGTGCCTTATGACCATCATACAAATCCTCAGATCATACAGGTGGGGTATCATCCTGAGACCCATCTTGAAGATTGATCAATTCTCACTCTTTTCCGTAACCAGTGTCGGGTTTCTGGCCGTGATAGCTATTCCCGCGCGAATCGGGGAACTCGCGCGTCCTTATCTCATCAGCACAAAGACAGGCACCAGCATGTCTTCAGCACTGGGGACTATCATGGTAGAACGTGTCTTTGATGCCCTGACCGTGCTGACAGCATTTTTTATCGTTCTCCTGTTCACACCTCTCCCGCCATGGCTGATCAAAGGAAGTTTCTTTTTTCTCTTTGTGGTATTAATCTTCATCGGTCTCATGGTTTCTCTGATTTTCAGGAAAGAGACTTCCCTGAAAATCGTTTCTCCTGTCTTAAAAATATTCCCGGGGGAATGGCGCCTCAAATTGATGAAACTTATAGATAGTCTTATCGACGGGTTCAAAATCATTCCCCGTCTACGATCAATGTGCTATATAGCATTTTTGTCCATAGTGATATGGGTGACCGACGCGGTGGCTATGTACATCCTCTTTTTCGCGTTTGATATTGATCTTCCTCTTTCGGCCGCCTTTGTACTTATGGCTGTAATTATTATCGGTATTGCCATACCAACCGCGCCCGGATTCGTAGGAAACTGGCATTTTTTTTGCGTGCTGGGACTCGGATTGTTCGGTATTAATAAAACCGATGCGCTTACCTATGCCATAGTTCTTCACTTCCTGAGTATCGGAATCGTCGTCATACTGGGGGTCGCCTTCCTGCCCTTCAACCGGTTTTCCATGTCCGATATTAAAACCAAATTTTCGATCAACAGCGGGAGAATTGTCCCCCCGGATGAAACGCACTTTACAAAGCACAACAAGGGGCTGGGAAAATGAGGGGGAAGCTGCTGTTTCTTTTTATTGTACCCCTGCTTTTATACATTGTACTGCTGCCCGCCATGCCCCTGATGGAGCCGGACGAAGCGCGATACAGCGATATCCCCAGTATGATGAACAGCACCGGAGACTACGTCACTCCCCATCTTAAGCACGTGGTGTATCTTGAAAAACCCCCTCTCTCCTACTGGGCAACGGCCCTGTCATTCAAACTGTTTGGTGAAAATGACTTTTCGTCGAGGCTTTTTGTGGGGTTATGCGCCTGGGGATGTATTGTTCTTGTTTATTTTATGGGCGTGTTCTTTGCCGGCGAAAAGGCCGGTTTATACTCTGCGGGGGTACTGACAACATTCCTGTTCCATTTTATCCTAGGAAGGTTAAATATATTAGACATCCCCCTTGCCTTTTTCGTATGCCTCGCTATCTGGGCCGGATATCGGCAAATAGACGAAAGGGGGCAAAAAAAGGCCTGGATCTATCTCTTCTATTTCTCCTGCGCTCTGGCTTTTCTGACAAAGGGCCTGATTGGCATTGTTTTCCCCTTCGCGATCCTGATACTCTGGCTCATCATTTCCTGGAGATGGCGTGATATCTTCTTGCTCTTTTCACCAGCGGGAATTCTGATCATGCTCGCGATATCATGTCCATGGATAATTCTCGCACAACAGGCAAACAAGGATTTCCTGTGGTTTTTCTTCGTTCAGGAACATTTCCTCAGATACACAACAACAATGCACGGGAAAGAAAATTTTCTTTTCTACTATGTTCCGATCATTATAGCAGGCACATTGCCCTGGTGCGCATTCCTGGCCGAGGCCATGACCGCAGGTTTCGGAAATCCCGACAGGAAGCTTTCCTTGCGAGGG
This sequence comes from uncultured Syntrophaceae bacterium, assembly GCA_964603235.1. GTDB lineage: Bacteria > Desulfobacterota > Syntrophia > Syntrophales > UBA2210 > UBA2210. The sequence continues at coordinate 5,376 of CAZRUU010000101.1, forward strand.
GCCCTTGACTGGCGTTTCCTTCTGACGTGGACTGTCTTTATTTTTGTGTTTTTCTCACTTTCTTCGTCTAAACTGATACCATATATGGGACCTTTATTCCTCCCGCTGGCGGTAATCTTCGGATACATTTTCAGCCGCTATGACGACGGGGGAAGGATACTGA
>CAZRUU010000102.1:0-5438 GCA_964603235.1 uncultured Syntrophaceae bacterium
CATTTTAAAACATAAAGGATTGTCGGGATCTGTTTCCACATCATGTACTATACGGGCAAAGCGTTAGGCAAAGAATTCTGAAACGACTTTTGGTTTTCTGTCTCTTCTTTACAAAAAAAGTTTCCAGGTGTTATTTGGGGGATAAAGACATCTTTCCCCCTTTTTACACGATAGTGGGCTGGAATGGAAGAGAGCCACTATATTTGCATAACCTTCCGCATTCTCTGTAAGGCCTCCTCCAGCAGGGGCCGAGGGCAGCCGAAATTCAACCGCACAAACCCTTCGGCTCCAAACGGCTTGCCGTCGGAGAGGCCCACTCCGGCTTCCTCGAAGATTTTGACGGGGTTCTCCATGCCGGTCTGCCTGGTATCAATCCAGGCCAGATAGGTTGCCTCCACGTGATGCATGGAAAGGCCCGGCATTGCTTCGATAGCGCGCTCGACGATATCCCGGTTCTCTCTGAGATAGTCAATCATCGCCTGGTGCCAGTCCCGGCTGTCCCGGTAGGCGGCCAGCGCCGCCGTATATCCCAGGGCATTGACGTGGGGCACGATGCCCTTCATCGCCCGCAGAAATTTCCGGCGGAGCGGTTTGTCGGAGATGACGGCGAAGGAACAGCCCAGTCCCGGTATGTTGAAGGTCTTGCTGGGAGCCATGAGCGTTATGGTTCGTCTCTCCACGTCCGGGCCCAGGGCCGCCGTGGGGATATGTTCTAATCCTTTATCGAGAACCAGCTCACAGTGGATCTCATCGGAACAGATCACGATATCGTGCCGCTCGCAGATCTGTGCCAGTGTTGCAAGTTCATCGCGGGTAAAGACCCGCCCGGTGGGATTCTGGGGACTGCACAGCAGGAGCATCCGGGTGCGCGGCGTTATCGCACGCTCCAGAAGGTCAAAGTCAATCTCCCAGCCCCCCGCTATTTCCACCAGTGGAACCGTTCGGAGCTTTCGTGAAACGTTTCCCGGGGCTGTCAGAAAGGGTGGGTAGACTGGTGTCATGGTCAGGACCTCATCACCGGTATCGCCCACGGCGCGGCAGGATACGTTAATCCCCGTGACCAGACCCGGGAGCCACACGATCCAGTCGCGCTGAATCTTCCACCCATACTGTGCGGCGAGCCTTTCGATAACCACATCGATCAGCTCATCTGGGACGAGGGTATACCCGAATACCCCATGATCGACATGGGCATGCAGGGCGGTGATGATCGCCGGTGAAACCCGGAAATCCATATCCGCCACCCACAGCGGAATGATGTCTTTCCCCTTGTACAGGTCCCACTTCAGGCTGTTTGTGCTGCGCCGGTCAACGGGTCTGTCAAAATTATATATCATGATTGCACCTTATTTACCCTGCCAGGTGACGATATATTCAGTCAGCTCGTCAGGTTTCTCTATGCCCGGCTGGGCGTGTATCCACTGTCCGGACAGGCCCATCTCCCGAAGGGTGAGTTCGAAGTGACACATCGCAATGCCCATGTCGATCCGCTGCATATCGGCCAGGTGAAAGAGGGTCGTGTTTCGCCTGCCATAGCCGCTCGTGCGCTGTACATAGAAGTGCCACTGTGTGCCGTCTCTGATGACGCGCCAGGGTTGTTTGTTTGACGCGGATGGTCCGAGACGTATCATCTCAAGCGGTGTGACAAAGGGACCGGCTGTGTCGGTCGATAAAGGTGTGCGGAAGGTTCCGTCAAAAAAGAGCTCGGCCCACGGAAGCCGGTTGTCCGATCCCGCTCTCCGGCGCATGTAGGAATCGAACCAGCGGGGTTTGTCCGCGACATATCCGACAGCCACTACTGCCGGGAGGACCTCGGTCTCTTTGAGCGAAATTTTCCGGGAGAAACCGCTCTTTCTGAACGTGCCGCCCAGCCAGCAGGTGCCGAGGCCGATATCCGTCGCGAACAGAACGGCCTGTTCCAGCAGGTAGGCATAATCCTCCATATTGTACTCGTTCTGGTCAACCGCGCCGATGATAAAGCCGCTGGCACCCTTGATGAAACCGTATGTTCCCAGCCCTTTCAACGCGGTCAGATCACCGTCCCCGGCGGATACCAGCTCGAACCGCATCCGTGTGCCGAGAGGGCCTGTGGTGGCCGCGGCCACCACCTTCGATAACTGATCTCTGGGCTCCGGCTCGATGGGTCTCGGGTCATAATGACGGCATGAAAAACGCCGCCCGATAATCCCGGTTATTGCCTGATTGTATGCTATTGTTGAATAGGTCATTTAGAACCTCAGTAATTATAAAATGTTCCCCGCGACGAAAGACGACTCGCCGCGTGAAATGTCTGGCCTTCACTATTGACGACCTACCCCACATTGTCAATTGTAAAAAAAGACAAAAACGTTTATTACTCCGGGAACCATATATCGCAAAGTCGCCATTCTCGCAAAAGGGGGAATCCAGGATAGACTTGGAGAGCTTTGAATTTTGTCGTTTCGAGGAGTGTTAGAAACAAGAAACCTTAATGATACAGGCTTGTTAAGATTTCTCCCTGCGATCGAAATGACAAATAATAATCATTCAACCCTTTCTCCTGGATGCCGGATCAAGTCCGGCACGACATTTGGTCTCTTTAATTGCTGCAGCAATTAAAGAGGGTTCGCTCGGAATGAAGCGGACACGAGTAAACACGTAAAGAAGGTCTGTATGCTTGAATTAAACGCAGTGAGCTGGGTTATCGTTGTTTTGTGCTCGATTATGGTAGGGGTAGCCAAGACCGGAATCTCCGGGGTTGGAATTCTCATCGTACCCCTGATGGCAACGGCTATCCCGACAGGCACATCCATCGGTTTTGTCCTGGGCATACTGATGATCGGTGATCTGTTCGCTGTAATATATTACCGGCGCAACGCCGAATGGCAGTATATGCTGCACCTTCTGCCGGCCGCGATTGCCGAAGATTGAATTCGTCGGTACCGGGGCCTGATTCTTTTTCATTGTCAACTGGATCAAGGTACCATTCAGCGCGAATCTGGACCTGATGACCCTGGTGACGATCAAACTGAATCTCGTAAATTCCGGGGACACCTTACTTATCTTTCTTTTTAGGTCCAGGTTTTTGAGGTTTGAGCTTTCGGCCCAAAAGTAGTTCCATTGTTCCAATAAAAGAATCAATTCCTAAAGGCCGCCTGTTTCCTCGCTGTGTTACATGATGCGGGATTCCAGGAGCCACTGCCCTGTTGTCTTTTGGGCCTTAACATGGTCGATCTTTTGTGTATGTCATATGCGAATATTATAAATGAAAGGGGTTTATTTGCCGGTGTCGTAGGGTGTATGATGTACGAACCGGAAGCGCGTATCAGCAGTTAGGAAGATGTTCCTTTTATTCTCAAGGGAACGGAAAAACAAAAATGCCGCAAAAAAGCGGAACGAATCGCGGCCTTTATCAAAAAAATCTTTCCCATACATGGCATTGTAGTGTAGCATCTTTATGCGTGGGCAGATTCTATCCTAATCTTTTGGGAACAGAGTTCAAGTCTGTCTTCAGCCTAAGGAGGAGGAACCAGTGTCATCCATAGACCTGAAGCACCTGAAAGACGTTAAACAAAAATATCAAAAAAAGTTTGCACCCGAGGATGAAATTTTTTCCCACATCCAGCGAGGCGACCGGATTTTCATCAGTACGGCCTGTGGCGAACCCCAGTATGCCCTGCAGGCCCTGATGAAATATGTGGAGAATAACCCTAAGGCCTTTGCCGAAGCGGAAGTCATGCATATCTGGACCTTGGGCGTCGCCCCCTACGCCGACGAAAAATACACCTATAACTTTCGTTATAATACTTTTTTTGTCGGTGACAGTACCAGGGATTCCATCAATCGAGGCATCGCTGATTACACACCCCTTTTTCTTTCGCAAATACCAAAGCTCTTCAACCAAAAAAGAATCCCTGTTGACGTTGCCCTGATCCAGACCTCGCTTCCCGACAAGAACGGCTTTGTGAGCCTGGGCGTCAGTGTCGATATTTGCCGGGCTGCCATTGACAACGCGAACATCATCATCGCCCAGATTAATGAAAACATGCCCCGGGTCCACGGTGACACCTTCATCAACATGGATACAATCGACTTCATGATCCATCATGACGAGCCTCTCCTCGAATACTCTCCGGGAATACCAGGAGAAATCGCCCTGCAAATCGGAAAATACGTTTCAAAGATCATCAACGACGGCGATACGATTCAGTTGGGATACGGCAGGACGCCCAATGCCATCTTGAACAACATCAGCGAAAAAAACGATCTGGGCATCCATTCGGAACTCCTGACCGAGTCCATGGTTGAGCTGATCCGCCAGGGCGTGATCAACAATTCAAGGAAAAACATCGACAAAGGAAAGTCCATCGCGTCCTTCTGCATGGGTACCGCGAAAACGTACCGGTATATCGACGACAATCCCAACTTTGAATTTCGGGGCATTGATTACACCAACGACCCCCGGATCATCAGCACGATAGAAAATATGACCGCCATCAACGCCGCCCTTCAGATCGACCTGACGGGGCAGGCCACGGCTGAATCCATCGGCAAACAATTTTACAGCGGCATCGGCGGGAGTGCCGATTTCATGCGCGGCGCCGTTTTGGCTCCCGGCGGCAAAACCATTCTGGTCATCCAGTCCACGGCTCGAAACGGCGAGATATCGCGCATCGTGCCTTTTCTCGACAGCGGCGCGGGCGTCACACTGAACCGGGGGGACATCCAGTATGTCGTCACCGAATATGGTATTGCCTACATTCACGGCAAAAACATCCGGGAACGCGCCATGAGCCTCATCGGCATTGCCCATCCCAAGTTTCAGACACAGTTAATCGAAGAAGCGAAAAGACTCAAGCTCATCTATGAAGACCAAGCATTTATCCCCGGCAAGAACGGGAAATACCCGGAATACTTGGAAACGGTCCGGACAACGAAAAAAGGCCGGGTTGTTCATTTTCGGTCCGTGAAGATAGATGATGAACCCCTGATCAAAGACCTGTTTTACGACATGTCCGATAAAAGCCTCCAGCGGAGATTTATGTCGTCGCGTAGAGACATCCCTCACAAAATGCGCCAGGAGTTTGTCGTTATCGATTACACCCAGGAAATGGCTATTTTAGCCACGGTCGAGGAAAACGGCAAGGAAGTGGCCGTCGGTATGGGACAGGCTATCAGGGCTTCCGACATCCATACCGCGGAGGTCGCTTTCTCCGTGCGGGACAGTTACCATGGCCAGGGCATCGGCACGGAACTGTTGACTTATCTGACCCAGCAGGCCCAAATGGACGGCCTGCTGGGATTCACTGCCGATGTCCTCGTGGAAAATACGCCGATGCTTCACGTCTTTGAAAAAATGGGCTTCGATATGGAAAGAAAAATACAAACAGGGGCCTATGAATTAAAAATGAGATTTACCAAAATAACCGAAAAAGGTATGCATTAATATGACAGAAAAA
>CAZRUU010000103.1:0-5438 GCA_964603235.1 uncultured Syntrophaceae bacterium
TAAACCGTGAACGGTTACTTAATTGGAAAGGTTAAACAATAACATGAATCAATTGATGTCTGGAAATGAGGCGATAGCGAGGGGGGCTTATGAACATGGCATTACCTTTGCTTCCGGCTATCCGGGAACCCCGAGTACCGAAATATTGGAGGAGTTTTCTGGATATGAGGGAGTTTACGCCGAGTGGACTCCGAATGAGAAAGTGGCTCTTGAGGTGGGGATAGGTGCGGCTCTGGGTGGAGCACGGGCCCTTGTTGTAATGAAACATGTGGGCGTTAATGTTGCCGCCGATCCTCTCTTTACCTTGAGCTACACCGGCATAGAGGGAGGGTTGGTTATCGTCAGCGCGGACGATCCCTCCCTGCACAGCTCTCAGAATGAACAGGATAACAGGCATTATGCAAGGGCTGCCAAGATTCCAATGCTGGAACCCGCAGACAGCGCTGAAGCAAAGGAATTCATAAAGATCGCCTTCAGGATGAGTGAAGAATTTGATACTCCCGTCTTTCTCAGAACTACTACGAGGGTCTCGCACTCCAAATCCATCGTTCAGCTGGAAGACAAGGAGGTCCATGAAGAAAAGAGGGGTGTCCGGTATAATCCCTCAAAGTATGTGATGGTTCCGGCTATGGCAAGACAACGAAGGATCGTCGTAGAAAAGAGAATGGAAAGTCTTTCGAAGTTTGCGGAGACTTTTCCCGAAAACAGGATGGAGATAAATGATACAAAAATAGGAATCATAACGGCCGGAATGCCTTACAATTACGCCAAAGACGGGTTTCCCGGATATTCCTATCTCAAGCTTGGCATGGTTCACCCCCTCCCTCGCGATCTTATCAGGGAATTTGCTTCGAAAGTCGAAAAAATATACGTTGTTGAAGAACTTGACCCGTTTATCGAAGAACAGGTTAGGGCAATGGGTATAGATGTTGTCGGCAAGGAAGCATTTCCCTATACAGGCGAATTTGATCCCGCTATAGTGAAGACAGCGATTACAGGTAATGAAGTGATGGCAGTTAGCCTGCCGGAGCTTTCACTCCCGTCGAGACCTCCGAATCTCTGCCCGGGCTGCCCGCACAGGGGGCTGTTCTACGTCTTGGGAAAACTCAATGTATTTGTGACAGGGGATATAGGGTGTTATACCCTCGCCTTTATGAAGCCCCTTGAGGGTATGCACTCTACAATCTGTATGGGGGCCAGTGTGGGAATGGCTCATGGAATGGACAAGGTCATTGAAGGAAAGGAAAAGGTGGTAGGAGTAATTGGTGATTCCACCTTTATCCATTCAGGCATCACACCCCTGTTGAACATGGCCTACAACAGGAGCAATTCGGTTATTATTATATGTGATAACAGAACAACCGCTATGACCGGGATGCAGGATCATCCCGCAACCGGTTTTACCCTCCATGGCAGGGAAACTAAGGCGCTCGATTTTGTTAAACTCGCAGAAGCGCTTGGTATTGATAACGTAAGGGTGGTTGATCCCTTTAATATGAAGAACACGAGAAGAGTAATAAAAGAGGAGCTTTCAACGGAAGGTCCTTCCCTTATTATATCAAGAGCGCCCTGCGCTCTGCTTGCCATAAAACAAAAACTGCCCGGCAGAATACCTTTGAGGATAGATCCGGACAAGTGTACCGGCTGCAGGGCGTGTCTCGGACTGGGATGTCCTCCGATATCATGGAAAAGGTTTGAAGATCTGGATATGAAAATAGAGAAGAAGACAAAGAAACAGGAAGGAATAGCCGTTATAGATTCGTCTATTTGTAATGGGTGCACCTTGTGTCAGCAGTTGTGCAGTGCAGGAGCCATAGAGGAGGTCGTGGAAGATGAATGAATCTGTGAGGAGCGTATTGCTGGTGGGCGTTGGCGGGCAGGGAACAATAATGGCGAGTGACATACTTTCCGCTGTCATGATTAGTGCGGGTTTTGACGTCAAGAAGAGTGAAGTACATGGAATGGCACAGAGGGGAGGGTGTGTAAGCAGTCACGTAAGATTCGGCCGGAAGGTCTATTCTCCTCTTGCCGGGAAGGGAGACGTCAGTATCCTGGTCTCTTTTGAGAAACTGGAAACCCTGAGGTATCTTGAATACCTGAAACCCGATGGGAAGATAATCATCAATAATGAAGAGATATATCCTCCATCGGTAAATCTCGGAGAAGCAGCATATCCCGATGATGCCACAGATTTCATAAAGAAGCACTTTAAAGATGTAAAGGTTGTGGATGCAACGGCTATGGCCCTCCGGTCAGGAGACAAGAGGATGGCCAACACCGTTATTCTGGGAGTAATGTCTTCCTATCTGGATATAGAAGTAGGCCTATGGGAAGATGTCATGAAAGAGCACTTTCCTCCAAAGATACTGGAGGCGAATATGAACGCCTTCAGGTTGGGGAGAGGAGTATAGTAAAAGATGCCAAAGATTGCCAACGTGTTGTTTTTTCTCTTTCTGGCGTTCAGTGTGATGTTTCCCTGCCATGCCAAGGGGGATAGCCTGTATGATTGTGAAAAACAGTTCGAATTTGCGGAGAGCCTTTTTGAACAATCCGATTTCTACAGGGCGATAGGTGAATATAAGCGATTTATATTTCTCTGTCCGGATTCAGCAACGTTGTGTGAGAAGGCATATTTCAAGACAGGCGTCAGCTATTTCAGGGCAAAGAAACTGCAGAGTGCGATAGAGGCCTTTGACACGTTCCTTGTTAATTTCCCTGACAGCCAGATGGTCGGAGAAGCAATGTATTTCAAAGGCATGAGTGAGAAGAATCTCTCATTGCGCGATGAAGCGCTTGTTACCTTCGGGCGTATCATGGAAGCCGAAACTGGTGAATACAAGTCAAGAGCGATCTACCAGAGCGCCATTGTTCTCATGGATATGGAGAAATGGGAGAGGGCAGGGGAGATGTTTTCACGGGTTCCGAGTGAAAGCAGGCTGTATGACTCCGCGGGCGTTTTCTCGGCAGGCCTTGAGAATATCGGCAATATTCCCCATAAATCCCCCGTTGTGGCCGGAACATTAGCCGCAATTGTGCCCGGCGCCGGCCACTTGTATACCCAGAGACGAAGAGATGCCCTCGTCGCGTTTCTCCTGAACGGAGTGTTTATCTGGAGCGCAGTGGAACTGTTTAACGATGAAAAGTATATCACCGGCGGCGTTGTCACCTTTTTCGAATTGGGATGGTACAGCGGCAATATATACAGTGCCGTCAGCAGCGCCCACAAATTCAACAAGAGAACCAAAAAAGACTTTCTGCAAGGGCTCAGAGACAGGGTCAACCTTTCATATCTCCACGATCGTAACAATAGATGCGATTATCTTATGTTGAGTATGAAGTTCTGATTGTAATATGTTGAAATATATATTCAATATCATTATTATCCTCGTGTGGATCGTTTCGGGAACATCCATTGGATTGGGGGCAGGCAATTCTTTCGCGCCATGGGAATTCGATAACCAGGCAGTATCGACAACAGTCCCACACTCCACAGCAGGTCGTAATGTGTACCAAAAAGATATTTCCGTGTTATCCCGGGCAGTTATGGGTGGTCTTAATTTCTTTTCAGAATATATATCAAGGGTGGATGGAGACAGGTGCCCCATGTATCCCACCTGTTCTTCGTACAGCCGTCAGGTGATAAGGAAACATGGTTTCTTTATGGGTATCGCCATGACGGCGGACAGGCTTATTCATGAAGGCAATGAAATGGATTATGCTCCTCTTGTGAAAGTAGGAGAGAGCATAAGATATTATGACCCCGTAAGCTGGAATGATTACTGGTGGTATGACAAAAAAGAAAATCTTGACAAATAATGCATAGTTAATAGATTAGGAACATTATGGCAGATGATTATTACAAGACACTTGGAATAGATAAAAATGCATCCAGCGATGCTATAAAAAAGGCTTACAGAAAACTTGCGCTCAAATATCACCCCGACAAAAATCCAGGCAATAAAGGGGCCGAGGAAAATTTCAAAAAGTTAAGCGAGGCATACGCGGTCCTTGGAGACCCTGAAAAGCGTAAACAATACAACAGCTTCGGATCACAGGAAGCGTTCAGCCGCAGTTTTTCCCAGGAAGATATATTCAGGGGATTTGATTTGAACGAGATACTTAAAGGTCTTGGTGGCTTCAGGGGACAAAGACAATCGTCATACACGAACGATGACCCGTTCTCTCAATTTTTTAGAAGTCAGCAGCATAATCAAGCAGTTCCCAGAAAAGGAAGGGGCCTCGAATACAACCTTTCCATAAGCCTTGAAGAGGCATATTCCAGCGCGGAAAAAAGAATATCGTTTAAAACAGATGATGGCGAATTGAATGAGATAACCATGAAGATACCAAAGGGTATCGATACCGGCAGGAAACTCAGACTTACCGGGAAAGGTCTTCCAGGTCTCAACGGCGGTCCCCCTGGGGATCTGTTTATAAACATCACCGTTGCACCTCATCCCGTTTTCACAAGGGATGGAGATGATGTATATGTCCTCAAGACTATTACCTTTTCTCAGACGGTACTGGGAACCTCCATAGATATCAAGACGCTTGGAGGAGAAACGAAAAGAATCAAGATACCGGCAAATACCCAGAACAACACCAGGATAAGAATGAAGGGATTTGGTGTCCCGCATTTCAAGAAGACTGGAAGGGGAGATCAGTACGTCAGGATTGCTGTTGATATTCCTAGAAAGCTCACGAAGAAGCAGCGTGATATTGTCAAACAACTTTCCGAAGAGGGGCTCTAATGTCCCTAAAACCTATCAACAATCTTTTTTTTCAACCGTGAACCGATAACTTAGACCGTTAGCTTAGACCATGATTCGTTTTACTCTCCTGTTTTTTCTATTTGACAACCATTGCATATGCCTTTATTCTCTTAATACCCCTTGACTGACGGCGGAGACGAATGAAATTTGGTAACCCTTGGTTTTTCCCGAATTGCAAACGTCTGATAAGATATGTTATGTAAACTTTGCCTAAGGTTCACTTTGGCTGCATGGTTTCAAATCCGGCAATAAAAAGGTAGATGATAATCGGGGCCCGGTCCCCTCTTTTTCCCATGTGACTTTATTTGTATTTGTAACTGTTCACGCTTGGCCAAGAACCGATAACTGTAAACCGTTACCGTTGGATGGAGTTTTCTATGAAGCATCCGGATCAAGACTATACGATACGGGTCGAAGGTGAAAAAGGACGAGATGTGACATTGCATCTGTCCGGTCACTTTGTTACAGAAAATATAGATCGCCCGATGGCCGATCTTCAATCCATTCTTGATGATTACATCCCTTCACACCTTACAATCGACCTTTCCGGTATTGATACTCTGGACAGTGCGGGTGCTATGTTCCTTGCAAAGACGGAAGATGATGCTACCGCAAGATCGATTCCCTTCAAATTTGTTAATATGACCCCCAGAATGAAGAACACGA
>CAZRUU010000104.1:0-5364 GCA_964603235.1 uncultured Syntrophaceae bacterium
TCACGGCTACCTTCGTGTGAGTAGTGATGTGTGGAGAATCAAAACGTACATCGATACCCTTTTTCTCCAGCCTTGCGGCCGTCTCCCTGTTGTTTTTATTGACCTGGGAATTCCTCGTGTTGGCGCTTTCCTCAAGGATAATCCTTACCTTTACCCCCCGTTTGGCCGCGCGGACGAGCCCGGCGAGGAGCCTGTCTGTGTAGCTCTTGCTGTAGCCATTTGTCTTGAATAGAAAGAACGACATGACAATCTCATCCTTCGCGTTGTGGATTGTCTTCATGAATGCGGGAAAATATTCCCTGTCTTCGAGCAGTCTCACGCGGCCGTCTTCCGGCGAATACAAATCCGACGTCGCGGCTCGCAGCGAACATGGTCCCGCCCACAGAAACACGCATAAAAGCAGTGCGGATATAATACTGAAAATGCAAATGTCTGCGGGTTTTTCGTTCATTTTATCTGGTATCCTCCATGGGAGAGTGATACTACATAATCTGGGCCGTTAAGTCAAAAATATCCGGAGAAAAACTGAAACTTGGAGAAGCTGACAGCCATATTCATATCATCTTTTATCATTGCCCTGTCGGGTGCGATGATGCCCGGGCCGGTGCTAACCGTAGCCATCAGCGAAACCACAAAAAGAGGCTTTATCGCCGGCCCCCTGATAGTTCTCGGTCATGCTATCCTAGAAATATCACTGCTTATACTCCTTACACTGGGTTTTGCCGATTTCATCAATAACCCGGAATTGCTGGGAATTGTCGGGATAGCGGGGGGCGCTGTTCTGCTTTGGATATCCTTTGATATGCTGAAAAGCATAAGACAACTCAGTCTTGACCTCTCAACGGGGGAAGCCGCCTGGGGCGGTCCTGTCATAGCGGGCATTCTAACGAGCCTGGCAAATCCCTACTGGATAATATGGTGGGCAACAATCGGACTGGGTTATGTTATCATTTCGATGAAATTGGGATTCATCGGCGTGGCGGTTTTTTTCACAGGACATATACTGGCTGATCTGCTGTGGTACAGTACCGTATCGCTGTTTGTTTCACGGGGAAGGAAGTATATAAGCGACCGAATATATCGGGGAATTATCGGTGTCTGCGCGGTTATGCTTATTTTTTTCGGTATATATTTCGGAGTATCGGGAATAAAGTTTTTTATTTAGAAGTATGGCTGGATGACACCTCCTGATCTCCTTTCTCATGTCCCTCTATCATCTTCTGCTCGATATCACGACGGATCCTTTCAAATTCTTCAGAATCCATCTTTTCGGAAATAGACTCAAGGGGGCCGAAACGGACGACAACCCTGCTGAACGGTTTGGGGACCATGAATCGATCCCAGCTGTTAAATGTCCAGGCATTTTCATAAAAAACATATGTTGGACATATTGCGGCTCCGGATTGCTGCGCCATAGATATGAGTCCCGGTTTTATGACATGTGGAGGCCCCGTCGGGCCGTCTACAATATGTCCGGCAATCTGGTTTTTAATGACTGAATCAGTCATTTTCTTTAAAGCCTCTTTGCCTCCCCGGGAACTTGATCCCCGCACCGGTATCCATCCGAGTCTCTCAGCAATATTGGCAACAAAATTACCGTCCCTGCTTCGGGAAATCATAACACCAATGGTCTTTTTGAATCTTCTGGGGGAATCAAGCCCTGCAAAGAATCTCTGGTGCCACAAAGCCATAATAACCCGTCCGTTGTTTTCCAAGTGGTTTTTGATCACATCTTTATTCTCAAAACGCAGTCTTATAGTCTTTGCATACAGATTGAGGATATAGTAGGTGGAGAAGGTCAAAAAATGTTTGATGAAGAAGAATTTAATCTCTTTTTTCAGGTTCATAATGACTCAGGTCTTTTTAACATGGATATGAGCGAATAATAAACTTGAATAATCGCCTGTCAAGGGGGAATTCGTTTTTAATTTATAGTTAGTATCTGCCCCAGTTTCCTAATTTCTCTGATCTTTTTTGACTTTAACCCTGTGAATCTTTAACTGGAGTTTGAATCTGGATAAACGGGTCTTTGCTCCGGGAAAACTGGTTTATCTTAAGCTTAGCTCAGGTTCGCAGATAATGTTGGTATTGGCAAGGCCTAATATAGTTAGTTTTATTAAATTTATTGTTCGCAGATTAACGCAGATGAAAGTAATATAAAAAATAACTGGACAAGATAAAATAATCTGTGTAATCAGCGCAATCTACGGATTAATGTTTGTGATGCTGAGCCTTCTAAATCAAACACGATTATCAGGGTCTTTAAAAATCGGGTATTCAGCCTGACAGGCCTGTAATTCTCGTTCCATTATATCCTGTCTGAATTATAATACGGATTCCGAGTTTTCTTTTTTCGAACAAGAAGGAATAGATTCACTCGTGTTATGACAAGTTGGTGTCTGATCTGTTCTCTGATAATGGGAAAATGATAAAGACGGGGTTTAGGGTGGTTCACTCTTTTGAAGCAGTATTTTTATCTTAGGAAATAATTTTTGATGAAACGTCTTTTTGATATGATTTTGGCCGGCTTTTTATTATGTTTTTTGAGCGTACCGATTCTCATTGCCGGATTGATAGTGAAGCTGACTTCGGAAGGCCCGGTATTGTACTGGTCGGACAGGGTGGGGATCGATAACAGGATATTCAGGATGCCCAAGTTTCGTACGATGCGTGTCGATACCCCTGTTATTGCCACCCATCTCATCAAAGATTCAAACATTTACCTTACACCAATCGGGTCTTTCTTGCGTAAGTTCAGTATTGATGAATTACCGCAGTTGTACACCGTTCTAAAGGGTGATATAAGTTTTGTGGGGCCACGTCCAGCTCTATATAATCAGGATGATCTGGTTGAGCTGCGAACTAAAAAAGGGATACACAAAATCACCCCGGGAATTACCGGCTGGGCGCAAATTAATGGTAGGGATGAATTGCCGATTCCGGTTAAGGTTGATTTTGATGAATATTATCTAAAAAGCAGATCATTCCTTTTTGATTTAAAGATATTGTTAATAACTTTCGTGAGGGTTGTAAAAAGAGAAGGAGTTGTAGATTGAAAGAAGGGGATGTAAGGAACAGCGTTAAATGGATTGAGTTATTATGAAGGACATTATGCGTAACAGAAACTTTTACTTCATGCTTTTTGCCGATGCGGTTCTCGTAGCATTGGCCTATGGCTTGGCGTATTTGGTTCGTTTTGAGGGAAACATTACATTACAGAATCTGGCGCATTTAAAGGCCGCCCTGCCGCTTGTTGTTCCCCTCAAGCTGATCTGTTTTTTTATATTCGGTCTTTACCGGGGTATGTGGAGATACACAAGTCTTCCGGATATGAGGAACGTTCTTAAAGCGACAGCTTCTTCCTCCGTAATTATTGTATTGACCATTTTACTTCTATATCGATTCCAGGGCTATTCCCGCTCTGTATATATTATCGATTTTGTATTTACTTTTCTGTTCGTGGGGGGAGTTCGGGTTGTTATTCGACTGTTTTTTGCCGGCGATTATTCATTTTCCCGGGTATTTAAACGTGGCAGAGGATCTTCCGTAAGGAGATTGTTAATCATCGGCGCGGGAGGTGCAGGCGAAAAGGTACTAAGAGAAATTGTGGAACGTCCGTTGATCGATATAGAACCTGTGGGGTTTATTGATGATGATCCGATCAAAATGGGAAAGACAATCCATGGAATTCCGATACTGGGAAAGACAGATGATATCAGCAAGATTAAGACGGAATTCGATGAGATATTGATTGCCATTCCTTCTGTTAGAGGAGATGCGATGCGGCGGATTGTCGAGAGATGTAAAGAAACCGGAAAAACGTTTCGCACTGTGCCCGGAATCTGGGAGCTTATTGAAGGAAGGGTTTCGGTAAAATCGATTCGCAAGGTACGACTGGAAGATCTGCTGGATCGTGATGAGATTCACCTGGACGAAGAGGAGATTCGTCAATATATCAGGAATAAGCGTGTTCTGATTACAGGGGCAGGTGGATCCATAGGGTCTGAGCTGGTAAGGCAGGTAGGACGTTTTCATCCACAGGCGCTGGCGCTTTTGGATTTCAGCGAAGCAAATCTTTTTCAAATAGAGGGTGAGTGCCGGCAGCGATTTGGCTTTATCCCGATATCCGGGTTTCTCGTTGATGTAAAAGACCGTAAATCTGTAGGCAGGGCTTTTCAGGAATTTGGCCCGAACGTGGTTTTTCATGCCGCTGCTTATAAGCATGTTCCCATGCAGGAACTGCACCCGTGGGAGGCGGTGTTCAACAATGTTTTAGGCACGCGAAATATAGTTGATGCTACCCTGGAAAATCAGGTGGAACGCTTTGTTCTTGTCTCAACGGATAAGGCCGTGCGGCCCAGCAATGTTATGGGCGCTACGAAGCGTGTGGCCGAGATGCTTGTGGAATGCATAAATGGGAATGCCCCCGCCGCGCATTTTATGGCTGTGCGTTTTGGGAACGTGCTCTGGAGTTCGGGGTCGGCGATTCCCATGTTTCAGAAACAGATTTCCCGGGGGATGCCTGTGACTGTTACGCATCCGGAAATAACTCGTTATTTCATGAGTATCACGGAAGCCGCGCAGTTGATCCTTCAGACGGGAGCCATGGGCAAGGGAGGCGAAATATTTATCCTGGATATGGGCAGGCCCATGCGTATTGTCGATTTAGCCAGGGATCTGATACGTCTCAGCGGTCTTGAGCCAGACAGGGATATTCCTATTCAGTTTATCGGACTCAGACCTGGAGAAAAGCTCTATGAAGAATTGATTACCGAGGGAGAAGGAATTGTTGCAACAGAACATGAAAAAATTCTCGTCCTGTGTGGAAAATCAAACAACAAGGATTCTCTGGAT
This sequence comes from uncultured Syntrophaceae bacterium, assembly GCA_964603235.1. Lineage (GTDB taxonomy): Bacteria > Desulfobacterota > Syntrophia > Syntrophales > UBA2210 > UBA2210. The sequence continues at coordinate 4,855 of CAZRUU010000104.1, forward strand.
ATTAAGATTAATGAGTTGCTGGTAGCGGCCGGCAGTTATGATGTTGTTGCCATAAAGAAAAAACTTCAGGAGATTGTGCCGGAATATACAATACAATTGTAGATTATGGATCAGCTCCCGATTACCAGAAGGGCTCAAGGAGTCGAGGCTTTAAGAGCTCGAGCGAAATGCTAAGAAACTACAAAGAAGGATTCGAGGAGTTCTTGGATCCTTTTTCCAGCTAAATTGAAGAAGAACCAGAGTTATGAATTTTCAATTCACAAAAAAGGCCCGGAGTTATCTCCGGGCCTTTTTTGTCTTAAGGTATTCTAGATTACGAATCTTTGTTTACTTCTTCGAAATCGGCATCCACTACGTCGTCGTCGGCTTTTGTCGATTCGGCCTGCGCGCCTTCTTCCGAAGCGCCTGCCGCGCCTGCTGCCCCTTCAGCCTCTTTCGCGGTTGCCTTCGCGTATATGGCTTCGGCCAGTTTATGCGATGCCTCTGTCATCTCTTCCTGAGCGGCCTTTA
>CAZRUU010000105.1:0-5299 GCA_964603235.1 uncultured Syntrophaceae bacterium
ATGAAAAATAGATTTTACGGTGATGTCAACGATTACATCAAATATGGAATATTGGATATTTTAGCAAAGGAATACAAATCCATTGGAATCAATTGGTATTTGACTGACGATCAGCATGGGGGAAAAGGCGATGGAAAGATTGATCTCCACATCACAAAGGAAAAAGACTGGAGAGGCTATAACCCCAAAATATATGACAAACTCAAAAATAGACTCCAGCTTGATCAGCGAAATATCAAGTATTGCGGAGAAGATAAAGTGTTTAACTTTAAGCACGAGTTTGTTGAACAATTACCAGATAATGCCCTCCGGAGTGATTATGCGAACCTCCGAAATGAATGGCATGCCAGAGCAAGGAGACATCTTTCGAAATGTGATTTGGTCTTCTTTGACCCGGATATTGGTGTCATAGATCAATTATCAAAAAGCGTTGAAAAAAATTCTGAATATTGCCTGGCGAAAGAAATTGTAGACTACGACTGGTGCGATTGGCTCGTCGTGGTATTTCCAAAACATGCGAAGCGATATTCCACATTAAAGGCTAATCCTATTGTAATAAGAGCCGAACAACAGGCTAAAAAAGTTATGGTCTTCTTGTATGGAGGAATGGCACTTCTATATATTTCAACAATCCTTAAGGTGGAAATATTAAGTCGTGTGTTCGAAGAATGGGATACAAAAATTAAGACAAAGATCCTTGTTCCCTGAAGAATATTGAAAGTTGGATAGGAGGAGTACGTGTGAAAAAACCAACACAAGAACTGATCGATGCATTCTTTCAATGGTATTCAAGTGATCCTCATTCTAAGAATGAGGATCACTATAGCGAAACGATCACAAGAAACCATCTTTCCGGGTTGTCCAAATCCGATTTTCTCTATTTCTTTCAAAAGTTTGCTCATGAAGGTGGTCACTTACAGAGCGGCGGACAACGGTCAAGCGGTAAGTTCCTAAAGACGATTGAGACTCTTTATGATCAATTCCGTCCATTTGTTCTGAGTCCGTTTGACCCGGATTTCGATGTAGCGAAATGGCTGGCTGGAACGAAGGACTTCAACTATTTCGGCATTGGTCTGGCAACCATCTATCTAAACCGAGTTGACAAAAATCGTTTTCCCATCCTCAACAACAAGACCGCCGCCTCATTGAAACTGTTTAAAATATCCCTTCCGTCAAATATCGAGAAAAGATATAAAGCCGTGCTAGAGGCCCAGCAGCAATTCATTGGTTGGTTCCCACAGGTTGATAACTTCTATCGTGCTGATGCCCTGAACCAATTCCTCATTGGGGAAGAGGAAGGGAAACCATGGCAGAAAGAGTTGTCAAATGGAGCTGGGCCATCGCCTGAATTACGTTACTGGATCTTCCAGGGTAATCCCCAATACTACGACCTTATAGGTGCTTTGCGAGATGGGGTACTGAAATCGTGGACGGTCAACCAGTATAAAAATGAAATAAAGACAGGAGACAAGATCATCCTATGGGTTGCAGGGGGAAATAGTGGTTGTTATGGTCTTGCCACAGTAACATCTGAAGTTAAAGTGATTCCAAAAGATCCCCAGGAAGATTCTTACTGGACCAATCCTGTTCAGAAAGAAGATATTGAAGGCGTGATGATTCACATCGACCAAAATCTTTGGAACACTCCTGTGCTCAAAGAAGAGATTGATGATCTGCCTGGATTCTCAGATTTTCCTGCGGGAACGCGAGGGACAAACCTAAAAATCACAGAAACCCATTTCAACAGCATTAAAAATCTTATTTTAGGGAGGGGAGAAGTGCACTATTGGATTTATGCACCAGGACCGAACGCCAAGTTCTGGGATGAGTGTTTGGAAAAGGGTATCATGGTGTTTGGGGTAGATGAATTGGTTGATCTGCGAACATATGAAAGCAAAGGTGCCATAGAAAAGGCACTCATAAAAGCATCAAACTTGAAAAACAGACCTACCAATGATGCTCGTGCCGCTTGGGAATTCTCCCGAGTTGTCAAACCAGGCGATGTCATCATCGCAAAAAAAGGCAGAACAAAGTACATTGGCTATGGCATCGCAGCGGGACCCTACGATTATGATGCCAGAAGATCCACGTATCGAAATGTAAGGACCATGAAATGGGTCAAGAAGGGGAATTGGATCGAGACGAAGGGTCCCATTGTTCTGAAGACATTGACAGACATTACAAAATATCCTGAGTATGTCGAAAAGCTGAAGAAGCTAATAGGCATAGAAGATCAAGACTTGGAAGATCAAGATTCCAAGCGAAGCAAGACAATGCTGGCACTCAACACGATCCTATATGGCCCTCCAGGTACGGGAAAGACATACGCTCTCCGTAATGAGTATATGACGCGCTTTACTGAAAGTCAGATGGTGACTCAGGAGCAATTTGCCCAGGAACTCGCCGGTGAGTTGACCTGGCTTCAGGTCATTACCATTATCCTCTATGATTTGGGGCCGGCAAAGACAGCCGACATCTTTGACCACCTCCTACTTCAAGCGAAGATCCGACTCTCTTCCAATCAGAACCCAAAGAACACAATTTGGGCCTGGTTGCAGCGGCACACCAAGATTGACTGCCCAAACGTAAAATATGCTCAACGAGAAGAACCAATGATCTTTTCGAAGGATGATCACGCAGTCTGGACCGTCGACCGAGAGATGGTTGACGAACAACTACCGGAATTGATCGACAAGCTCAAGACGTTCCGAGAATTCAAGCCAAATAATAAGGAGATCAGGCGATACGAATACGTCACATTTCACCAATCGTACTGCTATGAGGACTTCGTTGAAGGTATCAAACCAGTAATGTCCGAAGAGGCCGCCGAGACATTAACCTATGAAATCAAACCGGGCATCTTCAAGAAGATGGTCAAACTAGCCTTGGATGATCCCAACCACGACTACGCGCTTCTCATCGATGAGATCAACCGCGGCAATGTTGCCAGTATCTTTGGCGAATTGATTTCTCTTATCGAAAATGACAAACGCCAAGGAGCCCCGAACGAGCTCCGGGCTCAGTTGCCTTATTCGCGACAGGAATTCGTTGTACCCGGTAACCTTTACATCATAGGCGCCATGAATACGGCGGACCGGAGTGTGGAGGCGCTCGACACGGCCCTGCGTCGCCGCTTCACATTCGTCGCCATTCCCCCACAACCCGAACTCATTAAGCAACCCAGAAATCTTGAAGTTGACCTTCGGCGCCTTCTTATAACAATCAACTTGCGTATCGAGAAATTGTTGGACAAGGATCACTGCATCGGCCATTCCTATTTCATGGGTATAGCTCAGACCAATGATCCTTTGGGAGAATTGTGCAGCATCTTTTCAACAAGGATTCTGCCTCTACTGGAGGAATACTTCTACGGCGATCCGGCCAAGATCGGTATGGTTCTGGGTTCGCGGTTTGTCACTCGAAAAGACGAAACAATCGAGTGGGCAACGGGTGACTGGGGGGACGAGTTCGAAGAACGACGTGTTTATGCTTTACAGGACCCCATGACCCTTAAGGTTGAGGACTTTCGTGCCGTCTATGAATAATCTAATCCAGATTTTCGAGCACACAAGGCTACCCGTGGGGGGGGCGTTTACCCAGGACCACTTCAAACGTTTGGTGCACTACAACGAACGGCATAACAACCGCTTCTTTGCGGTCGGATTGAATCGTATCCACTTCAGGAACTACGTCGGCGTTATCCAAGTCGGTAAGCTTACCATTGAGATTCTGCCCAAAGCAGACAAGGCTCCTGACTCACCTAGCCAGAAGCAAAAGTGGCAGGGCGCTCTGATCGAGATGCTCCGGCAGTCAGGATTCATCCGGGTGGCATCGATGTCGGACGCTAGATTGAGACTGAGATCGTCCTCCTTACTCGACATCTACTTCGAGTCATTTTTGGCGGAAGTCGATGATCTCGTGCATCATGGTCTGGTTCGTAAATATCGCCAGACCTGCGGGAATCTTCCTACCCTGAAAGGACGCATCCTCTTTCAACAGCATCTCGCCAAGAACATTGTCCATCGTGAGCGGTTCTACACTGCTCACGTGTTCTATGATCGCAACAATCCTTTCAATCAGATATTGCGTGTCGCTCTGGATGTGCTTGTTCGCGTTTCGCCAAATCCGCATTTGGTCGCTTTCGCACGCAACCTTGCCATTCTGTTCGAGGATGTGGATGTCGTTGAAATTACGGAACGGACGTTTACCCGCCTCCCCTACACCCGAAATACAGAACGCTACCGCAGGGCGCTACAACTCGCCCGCTTGATTATATTGAACTACAGTCCGGATGTTTGCAGCGGCAGGGAAGATGTTCTCGCGATTCTGTTCGATATGAATCTCTTGTTTGAACGCTTTGTCTATGTTCAGCTTAAACGGGCGGAAGCAAAACAGGCATTACGTCAGATCTCGTTCAAAGCTCAAGTGTCTCGTTGCTTCTGGTCTGCGGATAGTATGCAAAAGTCTATCCGTCCCGACATTATCGCCCAGATCGGTACCGGTCCCAGTCATGAGCGGATCGTAATGGACACCAAATGGAAAATTCCAAGCAATGGCAAACCAGGCGACGCTGATTTGCAGCAGATGTACACATACAACGTCCAGTTCGGTGCTCGACGAAGCTTTCTCCTATATCCGAGAGTCGATACCAAGGCTGACGTTCGGGGGGGATTTTCCAAGAGCGAAGCACTTTCCCCATCTTTTGACCTTAACTGTGGCATGGCATTTCTTGATCTGTTCGATGGCGACAAATTGAGGCGCGATCTGGGAAAACACTTTATCGACAGGCTTCTCAGTTCTAGTTGAATTTGATGTCGAGATTAATATTTTTCGGCAAGCCTTCATTTTTTAATCAATTGCTTATACCCAATACAGCATGAAAGGTATTATCAAAAGGAGTCAAATCAATTTAGCTACTTCAATAAATAACCTTCCATAGAAGACGAAGACTCAATCCAAAAAAAACTAATCTTACTTCTCCGCCCCAAAATGTTGGATATTCCAAATAGGGCAGTTTGGATATTTCTGAAAAAAAATCAATAAATTTATCTCTCGTGATATCAAGAAGATACTTGAGTTTAACTGGTTTTTTCGAACCGTTATAATGGGTATAGGTTTGACCTTTCCAACTATCCTTATGAAGGGCTCAGGATGAAAGATCCTGAAATAAGGTCCTTCACAAGGAGGATTAAGATGGACAGAGAAAAGAAAGAAGTGGATTTTTCAGGACTTGAAAAGGTTTTACCCCCGATTGTTTTTCGAAATTGGCCAAGTTGGCGGGATTTCATCCCTATAGCTC
>CAZRUU010000106.1:0-5237 GCA_964603235.1 uncultured Syntrophaceae bacterium
CGGGATTAAAGAAAAGAAGTTATCCGCGTGTATGATTATGCAGGTGCATGATGAGCTCGTTTTTGAAGTTCCAATACGGGAGAAGGAAGAGGTTATGGACTTCGTTGAATGGGAGATGGAAAACGTTATAGCCCTTAGGATTCCGATAAAGGTAGAGATTGCTTCCGGGGAAAACTGGGATGAGGCGCATTGAGTTTTACGGGTGTAAACCACCATCTGAGTAAATGAAGGTAAGGCGCCGGGCGATAAAAAAAGAGGAAGGAATAAGGAGGAGACAGGTATGGCGATTATAGAATGGAAAAAGGATGGAACCGTCGCGGTCATGACTATGAACAAAGGCGAGAACAGACACAATCCCGATTTCAACAGGGCTATCCTTAATGCTTTTGACGAGATCGAGAATGACGAGACGACTTCGTCTGTGGTTATCACTTCAAGTGATGAGAAGAGCTGGTCGCAGGGCATCGATGTTGAGTGGATTATGGGTGCCATGAACAATAAAGAAACCGAGTCAATCAAGGATTTCATGTACGGTCTGAACAGGATATTTACAAGGATCCTTTATTTCCCGATGCCTGTTATCGCGTCCATAAACGGGCACGCCTTCGGGGATGGAGCCATCATGGCCTGCGCGTGTGATTTCAGATTCATGAAGGCGGACAGGGGATATTTCTGTTTTCCGGAGGTCGATATAAGTATACCCTTTCTGCCGGCAATGCTCGCTATCATAAAGAAGGCGTTTCCCTATTATAAGCTTGAAGAGTTTGTATACAGCGGGAAAAGAGCAACGGCGAAAGAACTGGAGGTAAGTCACGTTATTGTAAAGGCTTGTGAGAACGCCCAGACCCTCCTTGAAGACGCAACAACCTTTGCCAGGACCTTCACCAAAAAGAGACCGATATTCGCAGAGCAAAAAAAGCGACTGCACAAGCATATAATTGAAATAATGGAGAAGGAAGATCCGGAGTTTATAGAACCCCTCAATATAATGGTCTGAAATGGGAAAGCGTAATGTTATTGTAATCGGCGGCGGCCCGTCCGGTATGATGGCCTCGGGACAGGCTGCCGGAATGGGTGCGGATACGCTGCTTTTTGAAAAAATGCAGCGGCCGGGGCGAAAGCTCGGCATTACAGGCAAGGGACGGTGCAATCTCACAAATGTGGCTTCACTTCCGGAGTTTATTTCACATTTCGGATCCAGCGGAACTTTTCTACGGCAGGCCTTTCACCGTTTTTCGAATGATGAGCTTGTTGTGTTTTTTGAGGATCTGGGCGTTCCCACCGTTGTCGAACGCGGAGGACGTGTATTCCCGGCAAGCGGCCAGGCAAGGGATGTAGTGGATGCGTTGACGGGATGGATGCGAAAGCAGGGTGTGGAGGTGCGGCGGAAAATGTCCGTGGATGGCCTGCTTATTGAAGAGCAGAAGGTTTGCGGTGTGCGTGATTTCAGGGGGGAGACATATCCTGCCGATGCCGTGATTATCGCGACAGGGGGCGTGTCTTATCCGGTCACCGGTTCAACCGGCGATGGGTACCGTCTGGCCCGATTGGCGGGACATTCAATAGTGCCGGTACGCCCCGCGCTGATTCCTCTGGAAACAGGGGGCGATGTAGCTCAGCGTTTGCAGGGTCTTAGTATGCGCAACGTAAACGTCAGAGTCCTGGTTGATGGCAGAAAAGAGAATGAGGCATTTGGAGAGATGCTCTTTACGCATTTTGGCCTTTCCGGGCCGATCATCCTTTCTCTCAGCGGCAAGGTGACGGACGCGCTGGATATGGGTCGCAGAGTAACCATCTCCATCGACCTCAAACCTGCTCTGGATGAGCACAAACTGGACGAAAGGCTTCTGCGAGATCTTGATGCGCATGGAAAACGCAAGTTTCAGACGCTACTCGAAGGACTGCTGCCAGGCAAGCTGATACCCGTCTGCATGGAGCTTACCGGAATTCCCCCGGACAGAAGGGGCCATCAGATTACCACAGGTGATCGGAGGCATCTGAGGGCATGGCTCAAAGATTTCCGCTTGGAGGTGACCGGAACGCGGCCCATCTCCGAGGCTGTCATCACCGCCGGCGGGATAAATACAGAAGAAATAAACCCGCGCACGCTGGCATCACGCCTTGTCGGGGGACTCTATTTTGCGGGAGAGGTAATGGACATAGATGCCCGTACCGGAGGCTATAACTTGCAGGCCGCGTTTTCTACCGGCTGGCTTGCGGGAAGGTCGGCGGCTCGGCAGTGAACTGAGCAGCGAGTGCATTACCCGCTGCTTGCGCCGGGGTTAGCGAGCGAACAAAAAATAAAAAACTTTTCCCTAACAGTTTTCAATATCAGAGATCAGAGGGTCATGACAAAACCAGTGGATGTGAAAGTATAAGATTCACCACTATTCAGTTTAGGGTGTGTGGGATGTTGTGCCGGGATCAATTTTTCGACAGCCCGAAGCCCATATCGAATGCCTTCATATTTAGTTTGACCTGCTGATCTGCCAACCTGCTTACGATCGTTTCATGGAAGTCTTTTCTGTTCAGAGGGAGTACGCCCGTTCCGCATGTGGTTCCCAGCAGTACGATGCCGGCCAGTATAGGATTCCCAAGGCTTACCGCTTTTTCAGTTGCGTTTATGAAGATTGTGTCCGATGCCAGATTTCTGACTGAGGTTTCTATCTCTTCCGGGGAGGGATAATCGATCTCACCACGGATAACGCTTGACGGGTAGACTGGATGAGAGTTGCACAAAAGTTTGACCGCCGGGTTACCGTATCGTGCAAGTACCCGGATCCCCTCAACGGGTTCTATGGCGATTATCAGATCGGCTTTATGTTCAGGTATCTGGGGGCTCCAGACAGTTTTCCCGGATATCCTCATATGGCTCATGACGGATCCCCCGCGCTGGGAAGCTCCGAATGTTTCACCTATCGTGACATAATATCCCCTGCCGACCAGCATGTTTCCCAGAAGCTTGGAAGCCATTACATTTCCCTGCCCCCCGACACCGGTAATTACAATGTTGTACGGATCTTTCAACGGGTTGTCTGACATACTATGCCACCTCTTCTCTCTTTATGGCGCCTGCCGGGCAGATGTCGGTGCAGACGCCACATCCTACACATATGATATCATTGATTTTGCTTACGCCCTTTTCTTTATCCCACAGAAGCCCGGGGCAGCCAAATATGCGTGTACAGATGCGGTTGCATCCGCAATTCTCTCCGATGCAGATCTCTTCGTCAACCTCCATTCTGTACTTCGGCTTGTCCTTTCGTTCGGGGCTGAGAGCGCATGCCTGACGCAGTATCAGCACCTTTGTCCCCTCCTGATGCTCTATCAAATGATGAAGGGTTTGCTGAGTCTCTTCGAGGTCGAAAGGGTCCCTTATTTCTACCTTTGCTCCCATTGCCCTGCATATCTCCGCTATATCTAGTGATGGCACCTCTTCTCCCATGGCGTTTATCGGTGTCCCCGGGTGGGGCTGGAACCCTGTCATTGCTGCACCGCGGTTATCTAATATCATAAGCGTAAAGGGTGATTTATGATGTATCGCATTAGCGAGGGCCGGCATCGCTGCGTGAAAGAACGTGGAGTCGCCGCATACAGCGAATACAGGCTGGTCCATACCAAATTGTTTTAATTTTCCGAAGCCGCTGGCGACTCCGCTCCCGGACCCCATTGAGTGTAATGTCTTTACTGTGTTAAAACCTCCCGGGAAGACACCTGCCACATAGCAGCCTATATCTCCGCAGACAAACCCTTTCCTTCCGTCCATCTCCAGCGCATTATGTATGGACCATAGCGAAGCCCTGTGCGGGCAGCCGGGACACATGGTCAGACCCCGGACGGGGGCCTTGGTTTCGACGAGCGCCGTGGCCTTTTCCGCGAATGATTTCGATACGGTTTCATAGTGGACATCAAGTATGGAGGAGAGAGCCGATACTACAATATCCGGATTTAATTCTCCCACCGACGGAATATTGCCGGCATTCTTTCCATAGAACGTCTTGGGACCTATCTCATGTGCCATCTCCGCGGCCAGGACTTTTATGTTTTCTTCAAGTATGGGAAGGACTTCCTCCACCACGAGGATTCTGTCTGTGCCGGACAGATGCCTCTTGATGAGTTTTGGCGGAAGGGGCCAGGTTGTGGCCAGCTTCAGGATTCCAACCCTGTCCTTCACGTTCAGGAGACTTATTGCCTCTTTGCTGTACAGGCTGCATGCGCTGCTGGTGATGATCAGCAATTCCGGTTTTTCAGGTCCTTCATACGTATTGAATGGACAGTCCTCAAATATCTCTGCCGCCTTTTTTATCTTTTCCTGCTGTGGCCCATGCTGGAGATCCGGGGTTCCCACGATCATACTGATTACAGGTCCGGTTTCGGGATCGGAAAGCGGACCATCAAATCTGAAGTCTGCCCTTGCGAGAGTATCCGGGAGTTGTCCGTGTCGCACATTTCCGCTGGCATGTGACAATCTCGTGACGCTGCGTATCATTACGATATTCCTGATCTCTTCAGAGAGTTCAAACGCCCATTTTGTTATATCCTTGGCCTCCTGGAAATCTCCCGGTTCAAGGAGAGGTATCTCTACAAGTCGCGCAAATGGTCTGGATTCGCCCTCATTTACGCTGGAAAGAGCTCCCGGGTCATCGCACGCGACAAGGACCATCCCTCCGCGTGTACCGGAACTTGCCAGGTGGAGCAGGAAGTCAGATGCCACATTTACGCCGTTCTGTTTCATTACACACATCGCGCGAAGTCCGGCAAATGATGCCGCCGCGGCCACTTCCAGGGCAACTTTCTCGTTTATTGACCATTCCACATACAGGTTATGCTCCTTCGCTACACTGGAAAGGGTCTCTATAATCTCCGACGACGGTGTCCCGGGGTACCCTGACGCTACATTGATACCCGCTTCCAAGGCTCCCCGCGCGATCGCCTCATTACCCATAAGCAGGTAATCATTGTTTTGCTTGTCGGTCAGATACGACATAAAATTCTCCCTGTACTCAGGCAATAATTTCTTCGAGGGTTTCGTTATTCAACCTGATATACGATATCTTATCCTTCACCCTGTTGTTTACCATGCCGTTTTTGTGCGCCTTAAGCAACGCCCTTTTCTTTTTGTTGCCGGCAGCCCATTTCAGGTGTTCAAGATTTATCTCCGGCATATCATCAACGACCAGATAGCCCTCTCTTACAGCCTCCTCAACGATCATTTTTCCTCTTTCAGTCCTTATTAT
>CAZRUU010000107.1:0-5192 GCA_964603235.1 uncultured Syntrophaceae bacterium
CGTCAAAAAGCAATGCCTTATCAATCAATTATCAATTGGTCTCTAGACAGTGCTATTGTTAGAAGTAATGAGGCCGAGAACAGGGCCCGGGCATAAAAAGCCCGGGCCCTTTCCGGTAACAGCTGAATCGCCAAATAGGTTCTGGATCCATATGCTCCGTAACATTATTTTACAGGGCGTGCAATACGATGATCCAGGTACATAATAAACTGTGCATTGGCCGTGTCATGAGTAGTTTTATATGTCCTGTTGGAGCCATTGCCCGTTTGGATTTTGTCTCAGTATCTAGTTGGTTTGGTATTGGATTTTGACCGACGAGCCGAAAATGTGTTTGCGGGATGTTATCATGATAAACGGTCCGGCCCCTTTCACTGCTGAAAGCGCAATAGTTGCTGCGGATATTCTGTATTGTGAATAGTGCTTAAGAAAAAGAGGGTATATTCTGCCAGATTCTATCTGCTGGTATTATTTAACTTAGAAGTTTGGACGCGATCGGGCGACAAGGTGTAATAGCATGAATAAGATTCCAACCGAATTTACACGAATGTTTGGGATACAGTATCCGATCATCGGTGCGCCCATGTTTTTAGTCTCATATGAGAAGCTCACAGTGGCTGTTTCAGAGGCCGGAGGATTGGGAGCTTTCCCCCTGCCGAACTACCGTACAAATGAAGATCTGAAGACTGCCCTGAAGAACATCAGAGCCAAGACAGATAAAACGATAGGAGTGAACATTCATTTGTCCGGAAGATTTCCCTGGAAAGAGCAATTAGCCATTTGTCTCGATGCAGGAGTACAGTTTTTTATCACATCCCTTGGAGATCCACGTCTCATATTGGATGATGTGCATGCCAATGGTGGCAAGGTGTTCGCGGATGTGATCAACCTAAAGCAAGCGCTCAAGTCGGAAGAGCGAGGTGTAGACGGGCTTATCGCGGTATCTGAAGGTGCTGGAGGACATGCCGGAACAATTCCTGTCATGATATTTGTGCCTTATCTCAAGGCCCGGGTGGGCTTGCCCGTAGTTGCTGCCGGAGGCATCAGCACCGGGGCCCAGATGGCGGCGGCCATGGCCCTGGGAGCTTGTGCAGTGATTGTGGGCACCAGGTTCATTGCCACACCTGAGGCCAAAGTCTATCCTGAATATAAGGATGCGCTCATTGCCGCCGGGCCCGAAGATATAGTATACACAGATAAAGTAACCGGCAACCCGGCCAACTGGCTAGCTCACAGCATTAAGGATTTTGACACAACTCCGGATATGGAATCGAAGCGCTGGCTGGATATGTGGAGTGCCGGTAAAAGCGTAGCCCAGATTGATTCCATAAAATCAGTCGCAATCATTATTGAGGAGATGGTAAAAGATTATCAGAAGGTTGTATCTGAAATTCCCGTTGTAGAGGAATATTTAAAGAATGAATGCAACAGCAAGGAGTAAGATCCAGAGTACTTTCGTGCGAATGGATTTTCCCCTTGGGGTCTTGAGTCTGAGGGAGGGATGGTGACAATGAGCATAGAGTTGGATGGAAAAGTCGCGATTATAACAGGTGCCGCCAGAGGGATTGGCCGTGCTGTGGCCGAGGCTATGTGCTCAGCTGGTGCGAGCGTCCTTGCTGTCGATATCCTTGACAACGTTGAGGATGTTCCAAAGGCATTTCATAAGTGTTGGAAGGGGCTTGCAGCCGACGTTAGTGATTCGGGATCTGTACAAGCCATGGTAGAGGGTTGTGTGAGCCAGTTCGGACCCCCGGATATCCTGGTCAATGTTGCTGCCATAAGCACACCATGCCCGGCAAAGGACCTGACTCTTGAACAATGGGAGCGTACACTAAGGGTCAATCTCACCTCGGTATTTCTCTGCTCGCAGGCTGTCTTGCCATATATGATTGAGCAGAAAAGGGGCTCCATTATCAGTTTCTCATCGGTGCTCGCTGAAATAGGAGGAAAGGGCAGTTCCCATTATGCAGCAGCAAAAGCCGGTGTTGAAGCCTTTTCAAAGTCTCTGGCACGTGAAGTGGCACCTTTCGGTGTTAGGGTCAACGTAGTTGCCCCAGGCATGGTTGATACGAAGATGCTTGATCTCATGAACACACGGCAAAAGGCAGCCTTGGCGAAGCGGATTCCCCTTCAGCGTATTGGCATGCCTAAAGATCTGGTTGAACCAGTTCTTCTGCTGGCGTCAGACAGAGCCTCCTATATAACCGGACAGGTCATCCGGGTCGATGGTGGTATGAACATGTCTTGATCATTGAGAATAAAAAACATCAATCGGCAGTGATCATTTTATCTGTAATGCGGCCAGAAAGCCTCCATGAATAGCATCATTAATTTTGCCCGGACAAATACAGTCTCCGATTGTCGCCATGGGAATGCCGAGTCTGGAAACATCAGAAGAAAGTCGCTGGACAGAAATTGATCCTGTGGCCACAATTACATTGTCAAATTGCAGCTGTTCCCTCATTCCGTTTTGTTCATAGAAAATTTTCCCATGCTCGATTTTTGAAACTTTGGCATCGGCAATAATCTTCACGCCGAATTTTTTCAGGTTGTTCAGTACCATCCATTTAGTCGATTTCCCGATATCCGCTCCCACCTTGGGAAGCATTTCAAAGACAGTTACCCGGGAGGTGCCTTGAAACATTAACTCCCGTAACTTTTCCACGCTCTCAGCATCATAAGTGAAGAGAAAATGCAGTATATCAGGTGAAATGGTGCCTTTGCCCGCTACGAAAAGGGCTGTTTCAAGCCCGACACTGCCGCCACCGATGATGGCTACATTTTTTCCAACAAATGGATTGTCAAGCAGGACATGCCAGGCAGACATAACACGTGCATCATCCGCTCCCTCGATTGGCGGTACAGCGCATTGGGCCCCTTCGGCAACGATTAGGAAATCGGGATTTGTTGCCTTTATAAAGTCAAGATCCACATCAGTGTTCAAATGTAGAGAAATGTCATATTTATGCAGCATGGCCCTGTAGTAGCGGATGAAATCCAGGAGTTCCTGTTTATGAGGCGGTGCTGCGGCCAGCCACAGCTGGCCGCCGATATTGGTTTCTTTTTCATAAAGTTCGACATGATGACCTGCCCTGGCGGCTGTCACTGCGGCCTCGAGACCGGCAACCCCGGCTCCTACCACCATTACCCGCTTAGGAATGCTGGCCTTTGTTATAATCCTTTCCTGCTCAAATCCGGCTTGAGGGTTGGCAATACAAAACAGTGGCTGACCTGAAAAAATCTGGTCCATACATCCCTGCGAGCACCCCACACACGGGCGAATCTCATGGTGTTTGCCCTGCAAAGCCTTTTCGGGCCAGTATGGATCGGCAATCAGCACCCGGCCAAGATTTACCATGTCGGCGCATCCGTCTCTTATGATTTTCTCGGCATCGTTTGGCGTGGTGATGCGATTTGATGCCATGACTGGAATTGTAACAGCCTTTTTTATATTCAGGGCAAGGTATGCAAATGCCGACCTTGGCAAGTCCATTGGAAGCTGGGGCACTTTTGATTCATGCCACCCTCCGGTTACATTGATGGCGTCGACACCAGCATTCTCATACACTTTGGCTATTTCCGATGTTTGCGCAGATGAGTTGCTTCCCGGCACAAAATCATTGCCCGCCATGCGGATAGAAAGAGGATAATCATCCCCCAGCGCAGAGCGTGCACATACAATAAGTTCCCTGGCAAAACGGGCTCTGTTTTCAAACGATCCGCCATATTCATCGGTTCTTTTGTTCTTCAGCTTGGAAAGGAACTGGGTGATGAGGTATCCGGCGGATGCTAGAATCTCAACACCGTCAAAACCGGCTTCCTTAGCCCGCAGGGCAGACCTGACAAAAGCATTCTGGGTCTGCTTGATTTCATCGATAGTCATCTTGCGCGGAATGGTCTTGGAAAATGCAGAGTACACTGCGGAGGGTGCGATGGGCTTGGCGCCGCCAATAAAGATCGGCAATGAATATGCACCTCCATGATGAAGCTGAACCCAGGCCCGTGCCCCCCCTTTTTTAATGATAGAGCTGAGCTTTTGAAATGATGGGATTGCATCATCGTTTGCAAGAGAAAGAGCCGCTGCACCAGCCCCTAAGAAATCAACTCCCACCGGGCCGACAGTAACAATTCCGGCACCGCCTCTGGCCTTTTCCTGAAAGTAGTTGTAGTAGCGATCATTAAGATTGCCATCATATGAATACAGCAGCGCGAGACCGGGGTAAGCAATCCGGTTTTTGATTTCAAGTTTGTTGATGTGAATAGGGCTGAACAGGTATTTGTACATTGTCTCTCCTCAATCAAAATAGATTTCTTGGAATAGCTGAATATTCTCTTTCAGCCTATCATGTTAGAGGATAGGCAACAAGAATGATTATGTATTTTTATATGCTTGGCATTGACGCGTATCAAAAAGATGTCCATAATCAAGAAAAATCCTTTCCCCTGGAGTGTCATTATTACCCCTCATCTGTAGATTATTAACAGATATTCTTCTATTAGAATCGATAGCTCTCTCTATCCGCAGGCAAAAGATATCTTTCACAGATTGGTAAGGAGGTCTTATTCTAAACTCCCCAAATAAAGACCTCTTTTCTTCCAGCGCTCTTTGGAAACTAAAGTAAGGGACCTCCTGAGTTGTAGAATGCACCTGACGGTAATTGTATCTATGAATCTCACGGTTAAGAACTCTTTGAGCATCCCGCATATCAGTCACATTCTCTCTCACACACGTTCGTACAACTATGTCCTGAATCCAGCCATAAGGCCGTTCAATTTTACCTTTGGCCTGCGGCGACAGAGCATATGATACCTTGATATTAGAGTCATGTATCACCTGCTTCCATTGAGGATCAGCACCATCAGTGACGGCCGGTAAGAAATCATGGTTGCCACCGATATCGCCGCTCGAGGCATTGATGTGACAAACATCTCGCATGTCATTAATTATGATATGCCGGAGACAAAAGACGCCTATACCCATCGCATCGGCAGGACGGGCCGTGCCTCCAAAACCGGTGAAGCCTTTACATTTGTGACCAGTCAGTGGATGAAATCCGCAGCGTGTTGTTCCGGGCGCGAAGCGTCCGGAACAACAACCGCATAAAAATCTTGACAATCAACCAAATAAAGTATAGAAATTTTTTTTGGTTAGCTCAAAGTGTCTTTGGGCCCATAGCTCAGCTGGAAGAGCCACC
>CAZRUU010000108.1:0-3321 GCA_964603235.1 uncultured Syntrophaceae bacterium
CACCCCATATATACCCTATCGTGGGAGTTTTCAGTTTCGCGGGCCACCCGGTGGGTTTAAAGGCAATGTATATCTGAATAGCCTGGTCATCGGTGTCGGCCTCCCTGACATCTGCCCCTAAGGGCAACTTGACAACCTTCCACTCCCAATTCAAAAAGGGATATTCTTTTATTTTAACATTCATCTCCTTTTTTATTCCGAAAGAGGATTCACTGTTGCTTTTCATGTGCAGGGCATATCTATCGCCCGCGCTTTCAAGAGCAAGGTTCGGGACCCCCTTATTATCAATCAGTTCCCAACCTGATGGGGTACCCCCTTCCATCTTTTCCGAATCAAATCCGGCAACGGTCAGACTGTTGTCTCCACCGGCCATAACCGCTCCCGGCAAGGTAATGACAAAAAGTATTATAAAAGAAACTATCGTCAAAGAAGATCTAACGCTCCTCATGACTTATTCCCTCCGCTCCTGTTCATAGAGACCCATTATATCTGTCCGTGTAAAGATGGATTCGACCCTCTTTACATGCTCTTCTATGTTTTCCCTCCCATTTTCCTCCTCACGATCAATCAGGGTTATCACGCGATCAATGATGAGCCCCGCTTCCCGGGCTTTTTCAATGGCAATGATGGTGGATCTTCCCGTGGTGATAACATCGTCGAGAATAGCAACTCTTTCTCCTTCTTGTATGTTTCCCTCTATCGAACTCCTTGTGCCATGTTCCTTGGCATCTTTCCTGACGATGAAGGCCTTGATGGGTTGGTTTCTCTGATATGATATTACAGAAACTGAGTTGGCCATCGGATCCGCTCCTAGGGTAAGTCCTCCAACCGCTGTAATCCCGGAATCTTCAAGCATGTCAAACATAATATTCCCTATCAGGTTCATCCCCTCCGGATCAAGGGTCGTGGGTTTGCAATTAAAATAAAAGTTGCTCTGTTTCCCGGAAACTAATGTAAATGGCGGATCATCACTGTAACGGAAGGTACGTTCCACTATCATACGCGCCAGTCTTGTCCTCATCTCGCTATGGTTCATTTCAAATCATCTCCTCTGTTTTACTTACGGCTTTCACTCGACCTGTTCTCAATTTCTTTTACCCTTTTTATGATATAATCCGGATACAACTGCCAAGTCTCTCGATATTCGGCTATGGCCATATCAGACCACCCCTTTTTATCATAGTACAGACCCAGCGTAAAATGTGTCTCCGGATTGTCGGAATCTATTTCCAGGGCTTTTTCCGTCTGTTTTATAGCCTGATCAAGATTGCCAACGCCATAATATGCCCTGCCGAGGTAAAACCGAGTGTCACGATTGAAGAGATTTATCTTGAGCGCGATCAGCAGGATCTTCCGCGCCTTGTCGAATTTCCTGAGTTCTGTATAAGCTATCCCCAGACCCACCACAACGCGTTCATCATAGGGTCTTATCTTTCTTGCCTTCACATAATAAGAGACGGCCTTTTTGAAATCCCCCTTTTTGGCATAATTCACGGCAAGATTGGAAAGCGCCTCGAAGTAACTCGAGCGTATCTCTATGGCCCTTTCATATTCTCTGATGGCCCCGTCTGTATCCCCCTTTATATCGCATATTCTGCCAAGGAAAAAATGGTCCCTGCTGTCGGTGGAGCACTTATCTACAGCTTTCTCATAGCACTGTACCGCATCTTCATAGTTTCCCTTTTTGAAAAAGATCTCGCCAAGGCCCGCGTACGCCGAATAATATTCCGGATAGATATTGATCGCTTTTTTGTAAAAGATGATTGCCTCATCTCCTGATTCTTTCAGCCTGTATGCCTCTGCCATCTTGTAATAATATTTGGCAACTTTTGAATTAACCTTGATAGCTTTCTGATATTTCTCTATCGCCCTGTCATATTTTTTGCTGGAGAAATATTTATTGCCCTGAAGATAATAAGTGTTTGACGATGCGCAATACGCTTCTACTGTAAAAAACAGCAAGACAAATAAAAACAGCGAAACAGCTTTGATGGTCTTGTAAAAAGTCCAGCTTCCGCGTTCCGCTGAGCGGGGTTTAAAAGTTCTCATCCTTTTTTGATCAACCCCCTCTCGAGAGGTGATCCTTCCCAGGCAGCCCTTATTATCATCAGAAAATCTTCGTAGTCACATTCTTCCGGATTGTAAAATATCGACCCGTCATTAAGCGCCGCCCTGGCAATATCTTCCAACTTTTCTCTCGGCACCATCCGTTTTCCGTCCCTGTCTTTGACTTCCTCAAAGAAACGGGCATGCCTCCCGTCTGTAGCATCATGTATGTTCCGATTCATCTTACGGATATAAGCAATTGTTCCCTCCGCTCTCAGGTGTTTCGGCGTGCCGGAGTACACTTCCGCTCCCGCCATCGGCAATAGGAGTTCCCCTGTAAAGTTCGCGTTTTTGTGCAGATTGTATTCCAGACCATATGGGAGCAATATTGACATAGCCACTCCATGAGGAACGCCACATACGGAACCTGTCGCGTGTCCAAGAGCATGAACCACGCCAACCATGGAATTTGAAAATGCGGCTCCAGCCAATGTGGCTCCATTTGCCAGGGCAAGACGACCCTCTCTGTCGGAGGGGTTCTTTATCACGTTCAATAAATTATTGCTTATAAGATTGATAGCAGCTATCGCATTGGCGTCGCTCATTGGATTTTTGGCCAGACCGGTATAGGCCTCAACGGCATGTGCCATGGCATCCATGGCGGTCGACGCCGTGATAGCCGGCGGAAGCGTCAGTGTCATACGCGAATCCAGTATGGCAACATTCGGCAGAAGAAAATAGCTTACAAATGCCATCTTCAGATGTCTCTCATGATCTTTTACTACGGCAACCAGAGTAACCTCTGAACCGGTCCCCGAAGTGGTCGGTATCACAACAAGCGGTCTTAAGGCCCTCTTCAGTGCCCCGGCACCACTAAATTTCATCAGGTCATTCGCATTTTCGGAGACAACTATATTCACTCCCTTGGCTGTGTCCATAACGGAACCACCGCCCACCGCGATAATGGAATCACAATCATTATCCCGGTACATACCCGCCAGTTGGTTGACAATCTTCAGAGACGAATCCTGCGGTACGTCATCCGTTATAGCTCCGATGGTAACACGGTCCTCTATGGCATCGGTCACTATATTAACCAGTCCGGCAGCGGAAACACCCTTATCCGTGATGATTAACGGCCTGCCGGCATGCAACCGCGCTAACGCTTCCGGAATTTTTTCAAGCGCGTCATGACCGGCGATTATTTTAACCCTGCAGCAAAATTCGTAATATTCAGGTAAATACATAGGCCTGCTCCTCAACTACTCAGTTTCA
>CAZRUU010000108.1:3421-5191 GCA_964603235.1 uncultured Syntrophaceae bacterium
AAATTCGTAATATTCAGGTAAATACATAGGCCTGCTCCTCAACTACTCAGTTTCATGGTTCATGATTCATCAGTGAACAGACTCTAAGTCCGAACCTTGAATCCTTGAACCCTTTTATAGATAACACACTTATTTTGACTTAATTTTAGCTACAACTAATCGTGGGATGATCCTCAGAAAGAAATTATCGGTCTTCCTTCCCAGGCATGCTCCAAGATTACCATACAATCGTCCATATTAAATCCGGTACTGCCATCCCCGACAGATTCCCCGGCTATACCCTGCAGGGCATCTTTCGAAATACCCGCATCTTTCAGTGTAAGAGGGATACTGCCCCTGGTAATATCGTGTATGTCATGCTGCATATCGTAGATAAAATTGATTGCCTTCCTGGCCCTCAGTTTCTCCGCCGTGCCGGCATATATCTCGGGACCAGCAATGGGTAGCAGCATGTCAGACATGTGATACCCCTCGCTGTTAATATTATATTCGAGGGCATATGGAAGAAGAATACCCATGCATATCCCATGGGAATGTCCTGAGATATCACCCACAGTCCATCCCAGCTCGTGAATTATTCCTCTCGATGTGCTGGAGAAGGCAACTCCCGCCAAACTGGCGGCATTGGCCAGCGCAAGACGGCCCTTCCTGTCGCCGGATTTGATCACGTTGACAAGATTTTCCCCGATAAACTGAATGGCGGGATAGGCGTATGTATCGGTCATGGGGTTTTTCGCCGGACAGGTATATGCCTCCGCGCAGTGTGCAAGAGCGATCATTGACGTGGAAACAACCGCGTCCGCCTTTTCAGATGTAATCATACGCGGGTCAATAACCACGAGATCGGGCATCAGAAAACGGGAAGAAAAGACCATGCCTCCCAGAGCGGCAAACCCGGATGTCTCAAAACCCGTCCCGGAAGCGGTCGGCACAAAGACAAGGGGTCCCAGAGGATCTTTTATTAAATCATTTCCCGCCACAGCTTTAAGATCCTCCGGTCTTCCCGAAACAACTACATTAAGCGCCTTGGACGTATCCATAACGGCCCCTCCACCGGCCGCTATAATCGAATCACATCCGGTATCGCGATAGATGTTCATTAGTCTCCTGACCAGTTTAAGGTCGGGGACCGGTGGGATACTATCAAAAACACCCATTGTAATCCCCGAATCCTTAAAAGCTCCTACGATCTTTCTTATCAACCCCCCTTTGGCAACAACCCTGTCGGTAAGAATGAGTGGTTTTACGGCGTTCAGAGCGGCAAGCTCAACTGGAAGGTGTTCCAAAGCTCTGTTACCTGAATTTATTTTCACCGGACAATAAAATTCATAATTATCTGGGAAGAACATAGCGTGCTCCTTTCAAGATTCAGGGACGGTTACCAGTTGCCGGTAACTGTGAACCGTGAACCGTTTTTCAATAATCAATAACCCAATATAGAACGAAAATATATGCGAACCCGGCCGATATGTTTCCGACCAAACGACCATGCAGGATACCGTTTCACCGCCAGTCTGGCGATAAACTTCGGAAGCAGGTACACCTCTCCTATATCCAGTACACGGACAATCGCGCAGGCATGAGGAACTTCCCCATCAACTATCATGCGGTCCCGAGCGGTTGCGACAGTAGTGCTCTCCTGAAAGGTAAACATCAGAATGGCAGCTTCAATGTTCTTGATCTTCATATTGAGATCGATGCGTCTGCCGCCGGGATTCCATCCAAGGTATTTCACGCGCCCTTTCTCGTTTTTACCAACAATCATATATG
>CAZRUU010000109.1:0-5150 GCA_964603235.1 uncultured Syntrophaceae bacterium
TCCAAAGCGTCTTTCTCTCCGCTGATAATCCATGATGGCTTTTATCAGATCATCCCTCGAGAAATCCGGCCACAAGACATCTGTAAAATAAAGTTCCGTATAGGCCAATTGCCATAAGAGAAAATTGCTCAGTCGGTGTTCCCCACTCGTCCTTATCAGCAAATCCGGATCAGGTATATTCGAAGTGTGCAGGTAACCCGAAAAAAAGTCTTTAGTAATCGCGTTTTCATCAATATCAGTCGATTTACTATCCCTTAATATCCTTTTCACCGCGTCGACAATCTCGTCCCGCGCACCATAACTCAGGGCAAGATTCAGGACCATCCCCCTGTTTTCTGATGTTTTTCCAATGACATAGGAAAGTATATCCTTGACTGTTTTGGGAAGTCTGCCGGTATCTCCTATCGCGATTAGCTTTATGTTAGTCTTTTTCATCTCCTGAAGTTCCAGGCGGAGATATTCCTCAAGAAGCGATGACAATGCCCTTACTTCATTTTCCGGACGCTGCCAGTTTTCAATCGAAAATGCGTAGAGAGTAAGATATTGTATGCCCAGCTCACGGCAGGTTTTCACCACAAGACGAACCGACTCGGCTCCTTTCTTGTGACCCATTATTCTGTTTAACAGGTTTTTCTTTGCCCATCTGCCATTTCCATCCATTATAATGGCTATATGACGTGGGAGTTTCTCCCTGATAATTCTATGCATATACCTTTTCCCATTTTGAAATCAAGTACCACAGCACCCCTCTATTTTCAACAGGTATCTTCAGGTAACAACCATCCCCCACAACCAAGCCGCAAATAAAAAAGGGGCCCACAGGCCCCTGTCATTTGTTATTGGTGTTTTTTATAATACTACACCTCCATGATCTCCTCTTCTTTGCTGGTGAGTATCTTACTTATCTTATCTGTGTAATCATCGGTTGTCTTTTGTACTTCTCCCTGGTGATCGTGCATATTATCCTCTGATATATCTCCGTCTGTTTTCAGTTTCTTGAGATCACTGTTGGCATCTCTTCTCGCGTTTCGGAGCCTCACTTTGTACTCCTCAGCCATTTTCCTTACGACTTTTACAAGCTCTTTCCTTCTTTCTTCTGTAAGAGGAGGAATATTTATCCTGATCACATTGCCGTCATTGTTTGGAACCAGCCCCAGCTCAGATTTTTGTATGGCTTTTCCGATGGCATCTATCGCCCCCTTATCCCATGGGGAAATTAGAATAAGCTGGCTTTCCGGGGCGGAAAGGGTAGCAACCTGATTGAGTGGCGTCATGACTCCATAATAGTCAACTTTGATACCATCAAGAAGCGCTACCGACGCCCTGCCCGTACGCACTTTACTAAACGACCTTTCGAGAGACTGTATATCTTCTTCCATGGTCTCTTTTAATTGTTCAAATATCAAATTTGTCATTTCTCACACCCTATAATTGTGCCTATAGGTTTACCACAAACAACGCCCCTGATATTTCCCTTCTTTTCAAGGTTAAACACAACAAGAGGAAGGTTATTGTCCCTGCACATGGAGACCGCTGTCGAATCCATTACCTTAAGATTTTTGGTTAATACCTCAGTATAACTTATTTTATTAAACATTCTGGCATCTTTTTCTTTTACGGGGTCTTTGTCGTAAACCCCATCTACCTTAGTGGCCTTCAGTATGACATCCGCCTGCATCTCCATGGCCCTCAAAGAAGCCGCCGTGTCTGTGGTGAAATAAGGACTTCCGGTACCACAGGCAAAAATTACCACCCTTCCCTTTTCCAGATGTCGCATCGCTCTTCTCTTTATGAAAGGCTCGGCTATTTCTTTCATCTCTATAGCCGATTGAACTCTCGTGGGAATCCCTTGATTCTCAAGCGCATTTTGAAGAGCAAGACTGTTCATTACAGTGGCAAGCATTCCCATATAGTCGGCGGATGCCCTGTCAATACCCCTGGCACTCGCTTCCACCCCGCGAAAGATGTTTCCACCGCCTATAACAACACCTATTTGAACATCAAGAGTTCTAACATTTCTGATCTCTTCCGCCACAAATTTCAGCACATCCGTATCAATTCCGAAAGAACTCTCTCCCAGCAACACTTCTCCGCTTAATTTGAGAAGTATCCTTTTATATATGGGTTTACCCACTGTTCAATCCTCTTCCTAACAGACCGGATTCAAAGGGTTTTATGGTTAATCGAGGATAAGGATTATTTCCTTACTCCTTACCCTCCGGTCTTTGCCCCTATATATCCTCACCCAGCTGGAAGCGTGCAAATCTTCTTACGGCAATATTTTCGCCTGTATTAGCTATCAGATTGTTCACCAGCGTTTGAATCGTTATATCCATGTCCTTCACAAACTTCTGATTCAAGAGACACACTTCTTCATAAAACTTCTTAATCTTGCCATCAATAATTTTGTCGACAATCTTCTCAGGCTTACCCTCGGCCAACGCCTGGTCCCGATATATCACCTTCTCCCGTTCCATAACATCTTCCGGGATATCTTCAGGCTTCAGATATGTGGGGTTCGCGGCCGCAATATGCATGGCAATATCCTTCACCATAACCTTGAAATTATCGGTCTTGGCGACAAAATCTGTCTCACAGTTCACCTCTAGCAGAACGCCTATCTTTCCGGCCATATGAATATAGGATTCAACCATTCCGTCTTTCACAGCCCTTGAAGATCTCTTTGTTGCAGCAGACAGGCCTTTCTTTCTTAAGTATTCAACTGCTTTTTCAAGATTACCTTCAGAGGCGACAAGCGCCTCCTTGCAATTCATCATGCCCGCATTTGTTTTATCTCTCAGCTCTTTTACCATAGATACTGTAATGTCCAATGCTAGTTTACCTCCTCAGTTTTCTGTATCTCTACAACCACTGTATCACCTTCGATAACATTTTCTTCCTTGTTTTCAACGCTTTCCGGAACATCCTGCTCTTCATCCTTTTGCGCTTCCGCCTTGTCGCTCTCTGCCTGTATAAGTTCCTCCCGCCTCCTCTTACCTTCAAGCGCGGCATCTGCGATCTTGGAGGAAAACAGTTTTATGGCCCTTATGGCATCGTCATTGCCCGGAATGATATAATCTATATCATCAGGGTTACAATTGGTATCAACAATTGCCACTATGGGAATCCCAAGTTTTCCCGCCTCCTTGACAGCAATATTTTCTTTCCTGGGATCAACAATAAAAATGACACCCGGGTGACCCTTCATATCTTTTATACCACCCAGGACTTTCTGGAGCTTATCTCTTTCCCTCTGAAGTCCCAAAATTTCCTTTTTCGGAAACGAGTCAATACTCTCGTCTTCAAACATGGAATCGAGTTTGGCCAATCTGTCGACGCTTTTTTTAATCGTGACAAAATTCGTTAGCATTCCACCAAGCCAGCGATGATTGACATAGGGCATTTCTGCTCTCTCAGCCTCAGTTTTGACAGATTCCTGCGCCTGCCTCTTGGTACCCACAAACATAACATTGCGACCCGAAGCAACTGTATCGACTACAAAATTATAAGCTGTATCAAACATTTGCACCGTCTGTTGAAGATCGATAATATAAATGCCATTCCTCGCCCCAAATATATAGGGCTTCATCTTTGGATTCCACCTGTTCGTCTGGTGTCCGAAGTGAACCCCGGATTCCAGCAACATTTTCATTGATACCTGTGCCATGTAATTCTCCTTGTTTGTTTGTTTTTTCCTCCATTCTCATCGCTTTAGCAAAGGACCTGGAACCTCCAGGCAACTCTTTGATAATCAGAGAATGAGCGTAATAAGTTGAAGCGGGATACCATATACGGCGTAAATAATCAAGGCAAAAACAACTTGGTCTCTTAGCTGTAAAGTTCTTGTAAAACTGGCAAAGAAATTAAAAAACTGTCAAGAAAGCACGAAATTAAATCTTGTTTTCCCTATTTTAGTACCTTCGTGTTTTCGTAATAGTATTCTGCTTAATCCCCGCTTATCCTAGTTGGGTCAGCTACGGTAAAGCGCGTTTATATCCACATATTCGTGAGAAAGATCGGATGTGTATACCCGGAATTTTTCTTTTCCCATGCCAAGCCTCACCAGAATCCGCATCGAGTCCCTCTTCATGATCGCAGCCGCCTCTTTTCCCGCAATTCCCGCACCATTTATAAACAGGGGCACGTCTTCGATATAGAGTTCCAGCAAATCGGTTGAGAATGGCACTCCCGTTGAACCTGCCGCCGATATAATCCTCCCCCAGTTCGGGTCCTCACCGAAGAAGGCTGTTTTTACAAGATTGGAATTTGCTATGGCATACGCTATCTCTTTCGCATCGGCCACGAGCTTTGCTCCTTCAACAACAATTTCTATCAGTTTTGTCGCGCCCTCTCCGTCTTTCACAATAGATTTCGCAAGAGAGATCATAACACCAGACAGGGCTTCTCTGAATTCCACCAGGTTAGCAGAAGTCTCACTGATAAGACTGTTACCAGCAACACCATTGGCCAACATAATGGCCGTGTCATTCGTGCTCATGCACCCATCTACTGTTATAGCATTAAAGCTTCTATCAGCAGACTCTCTAAAGACACTGGCCAGGCAAAGCTGATCGATATCGGCATCCGTCATTATAAAAGAGAGCATCGTCGCCATGTTGGGCTCTATCATTCCTGCCCCTTTGGCAATTCCACAGATTGTAATCTCTTTTCCCCCGACAAAACATTTTCGATATTCTATTTTTGGAAACCTGTCGGTAGTAATAATACCTTCCGCAACAGAGAAGATACCATCGGCACTCAGGCCCCCAACGAGAGGCTCTATCGACCGGGCGATTTTTTCTATGGGAAGTTTCTCACCGATAATACCGGTAGAAGCTACAAGGACAAGTTCATCTTCTATTCCCAGAGCCCTGGAGGTGACTCTCGACATGGTGGCAGCATCTTCATCGCCATCTTTTCCGGTCGCCGCGTTGGCATTACCGCTATTTACTATGATGGCTTGAGCGATGCCTCTCTTTATCCTTTTCATATCAAGGATGACAGGGGCCGCTTTAAAACGGTTAGTGGTAAACACACCCACTGCTCTGGATGGAACCTCCGAAAATATGAGGGATAGATCCCTGTCGCTTCCATCCTTTATGCCGGCGGCTACTCCATTGCCGAGAAATCCGGGAACTTGAACACAGTCA
>CAZRUU010000110.1:0-5145 GCA_964603235.1 uncultured Syntrophaceae bacterium
TGTTGTTGCGCCCGTCGTCATGATGATGCGCTATAGCTTGAACAATCCTCTCGGATTCCCCAAACTTCCTGGCATATTCCGCTCCAATGGCGGCATGAGGCCCTTCGACTTCATGATCAATGGCCTTCCCTATATCGTGCAGCAATCCCGCCCTTTTGGCGTCTTTTACATTCACCTTGAGCTCGGCGGCCATCATGCCCGCAAGATGCGAAACTTCAATGGAATGTTCCAGAACGTTCTGGGAAAAGCTTGTCCGGAATCTCAGCCTACCCAAGAGATTCAGTAACTCAGGATGGACATCATGAACACCCGCATCGAATGACACCCTTTCGCCTGTTTCACGCACAACCTTGTCAATCTCGGATCTTACCTTCTTGACTATTTCTTCTATCCTCCCCGGATGGATCCTCCCGTCACTTATCAGATTCTCGAGAGACCTTTTTGCCACTTCCCGCCGCACTGGATCGAAACTTGAGACAATTACAGCCTCGGGTGTATCGTCTATAATCAGGTCTGTACCAGTGGCGGCCTCTATAGCCCTTATGTTTCTCCCTTCCCTGCCAATTATCCTCCCCTTCATTTCATCCGAGGGAAGATGTACAACCGATACGGTCTTCTCTACCACAAAATCGGATGCATACCTCTGGACGGCATAAGCCAATATCTCACTGGACCTTTTCTCGGATTCCCGTTTTGTTTCTTCCTCTATCCTTCTTATTGTGCCGCTCGCCTCGTGCCGTGCATCATCTACCATCAACTGGACCAGGTATTCCCTTGCTTCCTTTGATGAAATCCCGGCAATTTTTTCCAGTTTTTCTCTTTGCTCTTCAATAACCTTATCCAAATTGTCATGCTTTTCATTCAAGAGCGCTTCTTTACTTATGGCTGTGTTCTCTTTCTTTTCTATATCGGCTTCTCTCTGGGCGAACAGGTCCGTTTTCCTGTCCAGACTTTCTTCCTTCTGGCGAAGCTTGTTTTCTACCTTTTCAAGCTCTGTTCTTCTATCTCTGGTTTCTTTTTCAAATTCATTCTTTGCCCTGAGGAGATTGTCCTTGGCCTGGAGAATAGCCTCTTTCTTTATACTCTCCGCTTCCTTTTTGGCCTCGTTTGTAATCCTCAATGACAAGTTTTCAGATGACTCCAGCATCTTGCTGGAGATGCTTTTCCTCACAAAATATCCCAGCACTACACCCGCTGCGACAGACCCCAGCACTACAAGTATTATAAAACTGATATTTAACAAATGTATTTACCTCCCCCCGTAATTGTCCCGCAAGGACATGGATCCCGGATTTGTATGAACGGGAGGGGCCAGGAATAACGATACGCTGCACCCGAAGCACAATCGCCTCGAAGCACAATCGCCTAGAGACAGGGCTTGACATATCTCGCCCAAGACTTTAAGAGAAATGAAACTGCTTCTGCTATATCTCTCCCCCGCCTATGCCGTAACAACCACTTTTTTGAACCTTACAAAAGAATTGGCGCCCTGTTGCTGCTTCAGGCTTTCCACCTCTCTCATCTCAGAGAGCCAGCGGACATGCACACCACTAACAAGGAAGGGCTCCCGATCATAAGGTGTTGGTTCAAAAAACTAAAGGCTGTCACGTACATCGCAGGGGGTTACCTTGCTTTCTTTATCTATATAACTGATTAATTCCCCGATTTCGCCTTCGAACCTGCTACGCAGGTCTTCTTTTTCTCCTCTTACTCTGAACAATTCCTCTGCAATATTCAAAGCAACCAATATAGCAATATCTGAAGTTGTTACATCCTCTGAGGCATCTCCTATTTCCTTTGCCCTCTCATTTATATGTTGAACAATCTTACTTACATATTCATCCCCTTTATCACTCAGGACTGAAAATTCCTGCCCTATAACCCTTATATCGAAACGCTTTTTCAACTGCTTTCCCCATGCTTTACTTATGGTACTTCTATATCATGCAGCATATCAAGGAGCATATCCACCCCTGTACGCACAGCATCCTTTTCCTTATTTAAAACCCTTACTCTGCTTTTCATCTCTTCCAACTCTGTGCTTTTCCCTTCCAGCAATTTTTCCAGCTCGCGGTTCCGGTCTTTTAACGTGGAATACTCTTCTAAAATTCTCTTTATTTTTTGTTCAAGTTCGCTAAATCTTTCTAATTCCACGTCCAGTTTCAACTTCCTTTCAGTGATATCTTATCTTGGTGCAATTATGTCAACTCGTCCGGTAAAAGTCAAGATGCTATTTCTCAATGTATTGTCAACAAATAGAATTATCAGGATACGCAACTTTAGTGCCATGGACTAGGATATATCCATTATTGCCTTGACACATAGCAATATTTTTGGCATATAATTCGCCGCGTTCTTGGAGAGAAAGTTAGAAGAACTATAAATTACAACCATAGATCATTGGTTTGAGGAGAAGGCATGAGCGAAGAACTGAAGGAAGAATTGCAGGAAATGCTTGATAAAGCACGGAAAGCACAAGCAATCGTTGAGCACTGGTCACAAGAAAAGGTTGATGAGATGGTATTGGCTGCAGCATGGGAAGCTATTATACCGGAACACGCCAAGGAATGTGCCGAGCTTGCTGTTAAAGAAACGAAGATGGGTATTTATGAAAACAAGTATGCAAAACACCGCAACAAGATCCTGGGAACTCTCCGCGACATGGAAGGCGCCAAA
Organism: uncultured Syntrophaceae bacterium; assembly: GCA_964603235.1. Lineage (GTDB taxonomy): Bacteria > Desulfobacterota > Syntrophia > Syntrophales > UBA2210 > UBA2210. The sequence continues at coordinate 2,677 of CAZRUU010000110.1, forward strand.
TCATGTGGTATAGTTGATGAAGACGTCGAAAAGGGTCTTTTCAAGGTTGTTAAACCCATGGGTGTTGTTTTCGCGCCGACACCCTGCACAAACCCAACGGCAACTCCCGGGGTTATGGGTATTTTAGCACTAAAAACTCGTAACGCAATCATCTTTGCACCCCATATGATTGCCCGCCGTTGCGCAAATAAGACTGTTGAATATCTGAGAGCAGGACTCAAGAAAGTCGGTGCCCCCGAAGATCTGATACAGGTAATGGAAAGACCTTTCATCGAGGATATTCAGGCAATGATGAAAGTCTGTGATATAGTTATCTCTACTGGCGGTACTCAGTCTGTTATTGCAGCTTATTCCAGCGGCAAACCGGCACTCGGAGTCGGAGCCGGAAATTCAGTCATGATCGTCGATGAAACTGCTGATATTGCCGATGCAGCCGAAAAAATCTTCATGAGCAAGACATTCGACAACGCCACTTCCTGCTCCGCTGAAAATAATCTCGTCATCCAGGAGTCGGTGTGGAATCAGACTATTGATGCCCTCAAATCCCACGGCGGTTACCTCTGTAATGCCGAGGAGAAAGCCAAACTGAAAGAAGCCGTCTGGCCGGATGGTGTCCATATCAACGCCAAGGTCGTGGCACGTTCTCCAGTCAGAATTGCCAACAAGGTTGCCGGCCTGAACGTTCCCGAGGACACCAGATTCATTATGATTCTTGGTGATGACCCTGTCGAAACTGACAAATTTGCTGATGAGAAGCTTTCAGTTATCGTAACTCTCTGGAAATATAAGAACTTCAGCGATGCTATTGAATATCTCAATAGCATTCACGCTATTCGCGGTATTGGTCACTGCTGTGGCATCCACACCACCAATGAAGACCGTATTTACGAGCTTGCCGAGCAGGCAAAGGTCAGTCGCCTGATGGTCAACCAGCCACAGTGCCTCGCGAACAGCGGAGCAACCACCAACGGTATGCCATGGACCATGACACTCGCCTGCGGCACCTGGGGTAACAACAGTTCATCGGATAACATAACCTGGAAGCATATGGTCAATCATACATGGGTTTCCAAACCTATTGCTGAATATAAGCTTGATGAAGATAAGCTTTTTAAAGCCCACTGGGACAGATACGGGAAATAGTGCACCCAGACAGAAGGCATGCCGGGAACACTGAAATATAAGAGCCATTCCGGTGATCCTGGGAACCTGTCAAAGTGCCTTAAGACGTTTGCCGTTGCATAATAATTTAGAATAGGAGAGCACACATGGAAAAACAGGAACTGACTGATAAGCTGCTGGCCTTCTTGAGAAGAGCATTAGCAAATAAGGATGCACAGATTGATCCTGAATCCCCCTTGGTAGACCAGGGACTGAATTCTTCCGGTAGTCTCGAGTTATTTACCATGATTGAGGACGAATGGGACCTAATGCTGGACGAAGATGATACCGACGAAGTAAAAACCTTCAATGACGTGGTGGCACTGGTAGAGAAGATGCTGGCCTAAGCTGTTTTATACCGAAAACAGAGTAAAAGAACCGGTCCATTGAAGGACCGGTTCTTTTACTTTTACAGATCCATTAATAACCTTCTTCAACTTACACCTCTGTGCCGACTGTTAACTTTTAAAACCATTCTGATTACGCCAGGACCCTTTTGAGGGTTTCCATGTTTTCAATATTTTTCATCTTAACATCACGACTAATTTTCCTCATAAGACCGCACAACACCTTTCCGGGACCCAGTTCGAAAGCGTTTTCAATTCCAGCCTGCATCATCTTGTCCATTTCTTCGATCCAGCGCACCGGATGATTAACCTGCTGAGTCAGCAACCGTTTTACATCGTCTTTTGACGAATAAAAATCGGCTTCGACATTCGATAACACGGGCACATCCAGTTCACCAATCTCAATGGTCTTCAGAGCCTCGCCCAGTCGGTCGGCAGCCGGTTTCATAAGTATACTGTGAAAGGGCGCACTTACTGCCAATATTGCGACTCGTTTAGCACCTTCGGCCTCGGCCTTTTCAACAGCCCGTTTGACTGCCTCCGTATGACCCGAAATAACGATCTGCCCGGGAGCATTATAATTAGCCGGGGCCACAAACTGCCCCTGGGCGCTTTCTTCGCATATTTTTTCAATCGCATTAATATCCATCCCCAGAATGGCTGCCATGCCGCCGACTCCTACAGGCACAGCTTCTTGCATGAATGTGCCTCTTTTGCGCACAATGCGAACCGCATCGGAGAATTTCAGACTTCCTGAAGCCACCAAGGCACTGAACTCACCAAGGCTGTGACCCGCTACCAGTTCAGGGGTGATTGAACCTTCCTGCTGCAAGACACGCAACGCCGCAATGCTGACAGTAAGAATGGCAGGCTGGGTATTCATCGTCAATTTCAAATCATCCTCCGGACCTTCAAAACAGAGCTTTGACAGCCCTTCACCCAGGGTATCATCAGCCTCCGC
>CAZRUU010000111.1:0-5134 GCA_964603235.1 uncultured Syntrophaceae bacterium
TTGTCCATAAAAGAGCATTTTACAGATTGTCAATTCAAATCTCAATTTGTAAGAAAGTCAAATGCGCCACTTAACCTTTATGCTGGCCCGTCTGAGATCTGTCTGTCTTTTTGCGAGCACGGACAGGCAGGCACGGCAACATGGATACTTTACAAAAGTCTCATAACGTTAGCCAGGCACTTACTAAAAAAACAACTTGACTTATAACGTTATGCGTTATAATGCGACGTTGCGATGATAGAAAGTTTCAAATGTAAAGAAACGAAAAAGATTTTTGCTCGGCAGTTTTCTAAAAAACTACCGATAAATATCCAGCAGATTGCATTTCGGAAACTCAGGATGCTGAACCGAAGCTCAACGGTTCAAGATTTAACAGTTCCACCTGCAAATCGGCTTGAAGCTCTATCTGGGGAAAGAAAGGGACAACACAGTATCCGCATTAATGATCAATGGCGGATTTGTTTTAAGTGGCAAGATGGAAATGCATACCATGTTGAGATTGTTGATTATCATTAAGGTGCTATAATGAAAAAAATACCGGCGGTACATCCAGGCGAGATTCTGTTCGAAGAATTCCTCAAACCGATGAACATCAGCCAGAATCAACTTGGCAGAGATCTTGGAGTTTCTCCTCGCAGAATCAACGAGATCATTCATGGGAAAAGAAGCATCACGGCAGACACGGCTCTTCGCCTGGGCACCTACTTCGGTAATTCCCCTTCCTTCTGGCTTGGCCTGCAGATGGACTATGATCTCGATATTGCCGAGGATACCCTTTCTAACAAAATTCATAAGGAAGTCCGTCAATTGGCTGTTGCCTGAAAGCCGGCCGACAACATCTTTAAAATCTCTGTATATCAAATTCTCTTTATCGCTTCCTGATACCTGCCTGATTCAAAAACGAACCCCGATCCCGATCGGGGCTGAAGTTAAAAAAGTGATCCATGCGGGATCCGATGGTTTTTTCTGCTTGGCTATAACAGAACTTTGTAATACAGTGCATTTAATATGACCTCCTTTTCTGCTTTTGTGTGTGGTTAACAGAGATTAAAACGTGAAGGTTTGATCGAAGAAAAAAGATTGCATACAATTCTTTCTATACGCTATTTAATCATATGCATTGAGATTAAAGTTGCCTTGGTATCGGGATGTATCCTATCCTTCTGTGTTGACACAAGATGAGAATTGTTTTACGAAATACCTCGGGTGAATCTTTAGCTTTGATTTCGCCATACAAAGAGTCCCCCCCCCCAGTCTCTGGATGAGTGCTCTGTTTTTTTGCGCTGCTGGCAATTTCTTTTAGAGGGAATATAGATGCCAACCTTATCTGTAATAATAATCACAAAAAACGAAGCCGAGTCCATCGGAACCTGCTTAAAATCTGTAAAGTGGGCGGACGAGATCATAGTCGTGGATTCCGGCAGCACGGATAACACAGTCACCATATGCAGAGATTACACAGACAAGATATTCGTCACCGACTGGCCGGGTTTTGGGCCGCAAAAAAACCGGGCGCTCGATTTGGCTACCGGGCAGTGGGTCCTTTCATTGGACGCGGACGAGTACATTACCACTGAATTACAAGATGAGATACAAGCGGCAATAAACGATCCAGTTGAAAAGATTGCTTTCAGAATGCCTCGCCTTTCAAACTACTGTGGACGCTTTATGCGCCATAGCGGCTGGTGGCCGGATTATATTGTTCGCCTGTTCTTACGGGAGCAGGGACGTTTTAGTGATGATCTTGTTCATGAAAGATTGGTTGTGAATGGCCCCACTGGCACTTTCTCAACCCCAATAATCCATAATGCCTTCGAAAATCTGGAGGAGGTCATTCAAACGATGAACAATTATTCCTCAATAGGCGCCAGTATGATGCACAAAGAGAAAAGGAAGTCAGGACTCTTGACTGCGTTATCGCATGGTTTTTGGAGTTTCGTTCATACCTATATTATCCGCGCCGGTTTTCTTGATGGCAGGGAAGGATTTATGCTGGCTGTATCAAATGCGGAGGGCACGTATTATCGTTACCTGAAGTTAATGTATATGGAAGAGGGCAAATGATGCGTATCGCTGTGATTATAACTACCTACAATCGTCCGGATGCTCTCTCAGCTGCTCTTGAAGGCTATTGCGCCCAGAACGACAAAGATTTTGAATTGATTGTGGCTGATGATGGATCGACAGATGAAACAACTCGGGTTGTTACGGCTTATAAACAGCGTCCGGATTTGAATCTCAGTCATGTCTGGCAGAAAGATGAAGGGTTCCGAGCTGCCGCCGTTCGCAACTGCGCCATAGCGAAAACTTCCGCCGACTACATCATATTTACTGACGGAGATTGCATTCCTCTGCCCGATTTTGTTTCTCAACACCGGGTCCTGGCAGAGCCGGGATGGTTTCTTGTCGGGAGTCGTATCCTGTTGAGTGAGTCATTTACCAACCATGTCCTGAAAAATCGGGTACCGGTCCATACCTGGACCGTTGCTCAGTGGATAAAAACTTGGGCAAAAAAAGATATAAACAGATGGCTTCCAATCCTGTCTCTGCCAGTTATCGCGCGGTTGCGCAAGCTTCCGGCGCACAAGTGGGAGGGAGCTACGACCTGCAATCTATCAGCCTGGCGGGATGACCTGCTCAGGATCAATGGTCTGGATGAATCTTATTCCGGCTGGGGGCTTGAGGACTCGGACATGGTAATACGTCTGATAAGATCCGGCATACGCCGCAAAAGCGCCCGGTTTGCCGCGCCGCTTTTGCATCTGTGGCACCGGGAAAACGACCGGACAAACCTCGAACGAAACAGGGAAACCCTTGACGATCTGTTAAATTCCCGGCGCATTCATGCCATCCGCGGGGTGGATCAATACCTGTGAACGATCAAGACTGGGGATGTTATTTTAGATTGACAGAGGGAAAACCATTTTGCCGATATTTTCTGATCTGTAATCATCAATTCTTTCTTATCCGTCTGCCCCACTGGTTTATTTGATCAATAAAAGTAAGAAAAAAAGAATTCAAACGCAAATGTGGAGACTTTTTTCGTTCCGGAAGTTTAGCCCAGTTCGATTGCATTACAACACCAAGATATTCTTCGGAAAGAGAAAGTTCTGATTCGCCATTCATTTGTGCTTCGAAAAACTGTTCGGCATAGTGATATACCTTGAATAAAGGATCAATGGGAACTACCGGTATTGTTTTGCTGAATAATAGATACTCACCGTACAATTGCATTTCACAGTGGTATTCTTGGAGTAAATCAAAAACAGTTTTGTTTTTTGGTTTCAGGTAGTCTTCATATAGACTTCTTAAGACCTTACATGACCATATCAGCGGAGAACAACCAAAGTTGTAAAGAGGACCGGATCGTTGAAACAAAGTCTGGAAGTGTATCGCCATCTTTTCAAAGTCATGAATTATCTTTGTATTTCCTGTCCTATGTGCAAAGTTAAATAAATCTTTTGAGTGGTGCTGAACCGTATACGGGGTAGTCCCGTCATGAAAGAAATCGGTAACATGGAATTCTTTGATAAAATAGGAATCGGAATCGAGCCAGACGTAATTCTCGCACAAACCCATTCGCCAGAATTCAAGTTTTATCAATTGCTGCAGCAAGTGAGGGGGAAACAGTCTGGGCGGCTGACCGTAAATCTGGCGACTCTTGTCGAGTATCTCATCATCGGTAATGAAATGGCAGGGGATGTTCCCGAAGCATTGTTTGAACTGATTCAGATCGGATGCCGGCACGCTCATGTACAGAGGGATGTTGTCCGTGTTGAAGCGGTGCACGCTTTCGGCCATGCGGCGTGCTCGGAGCATGTCCTTATCGTACGACTTACAAAACAGAACAATATTTTTTATTTCCTGCTCCATGGAGCCCCTTCCGTACAAACATTACAAAACGCAGATCGGGTGTTGAAAGATCCTAGTTTGCGGCACTAGTCATCAATATCGGATACAGCTGCTATTAATGTGTCTACCGTTGCCTCGACCGTGAAAGGAGATGCGGCCTGGCTGTCATCCAATCCCTCTGCGTCCCACTTAGCGACATACGATTCGATGGCTTTCTTAACCTCTGAGATGTCGTCTTTATCAACGGACGTATGATTGTTTTCACTCAAGAACCCTTCGAGCTCTGTACCAGTTTCAACCAGTCCCAATACAGGGCGTCCGGTCAGTAAATATTCATATAGTTTCGAAGGAATATATTCATAACAGACACTACCCTCACCGCCGTGTAATACCACCAGTACATCCATACTCTTCATGGCTTCCATAATCTGCTGCCTTCCGGATTTGCCGGTTTCCGGATCATATTCCAATCTGCCATGCTCAACCAGTACTTCTCCCAGAGGGTATTTATTAAGCGCCTTTCGCGAAACAGCATCTAACTCACAACCATATACATCAAGAATTATGCGCCTTTCTAAATCCGGCTTTTGCCTGATTAATTCATAAAAAGCCCTGATAAGCACCTCCAGATTTCTTGTCTTATCAAGTGACCCAAAATGACCGAAATGTATTTTACTCGTCTTAGTATAACGAATATCATGGAAATCCGGGGGATTTGCACCAGGCCTTACCACAATGGCCTTGTTCTTTATCGGATGACGCCTGTTGGCATTTTCCAATGCCCGATTTGTGAAGTACACGACTACCGAAGCATTACTGCATACTATCTTCTCTACAAACCGATTAAAGTAATACTTATGCCATCGAGGATGCTGGTCATCGAGTATGAGAGGGTCATGAAGCTCCGCCATCCATGGAAGGCCATAGATCTTATGGAGTATGTAGCCTGTCAGGTGCGTGGTTGGCGGCCCTGCTGTTGAATACAGCAGCGCGGGGCGATATTTTTTTATGAGTTGACTGCCCTTAATAGACGCGCTCAAAAACCACGACCACTGACTGTCAAATTGAAGGAAGACTTTTTCTACGAGGTAAAAGGGGAGACAGAGAATGGTAGATATACCTTTTAGTATACTCTGTACAGTTTTGTTCTTGACCTTATTTTTTATGATAAATCTCATCTCGTACCGAAGACCGGAAGGAGCCGGAGAGATTACCTGATAATGAGGAAGGCTCGTATCTTTTATTCCCGTAGGAGCGCTAAGAATGACAAACTTCATCCCTC
>CAZRUU010000112.1:0-5120 GCA_964603235.1 uncultured Syntrophaceae bacterium
TGATCATGTTGAGGTTTCTTGTGGCGTCAAGGATGGTTTCTACCGCCGCGAGGGTACCTTCCAAGAGGGCATCCTGATGGAATAGGTCTTCGTTGGAGTAGGCTGATATACCGAGTTCAGGAAACAGCGCGAAAACGGCATCGTTTTCCGCGGCCTTCTGTGCCATTTCAATGGTGCGGGCCACATTGAAAGCGGGGTCTGCCACCCGTACTTCCGGGACACATACGGCGGTTCTTATGAAACCCTGGTTGTATAGGTTGAAGAATTGCTCCATATCGCTTTACCCTTGCGCGCTGTTATCGCTAAAAGCTACCAATAGTATGTAAGCGGGATTTTGTCAACGCCCTTTATCCCCTAGACATTTTTCATACATACGGACAGCAAGCTCCCCGGCAGAGTCCATATCCGTGCCCATGGCTATAAAGCCATGGTTTCTCATGACGATGAAGCGGTTATCGTCTAATATTTCCATAACACGCCGCACAAGAGCGGTTGACCCGAACGGTTCTTCTCTGCGCGTGACAGGAATCCGCATTTCTTCCGCGTGTTCCAGGATGGCGCCGCAGTGGCCGTGGAAGATTGCGTTGATTTCGGGCCTCTTCCTGTATATCTCAAAGTGGAGCATGCTTTCGGAAGAAGGCTCCCGTGTGCCGCTCGCATGGACTATTGTTTTCTCTGGATCACACCAGGGTACTTTTACGAATGCGTCTTCAGTGAGATTGTTTTTTAATTTCAGTTGAGAGGCAGTTATTATGAAGGCATTTTGACCCTTTTCCGGCCTGAAACTCAGGTTGCCGAGGGAACTTCCCTCATAGACAGGCGTCAGACCCAAATTGTGGAATCTGACGCACCAGCGTTTCAGATCTTCGATTGCCGAATCCGTGGGAGGGTGGTTGTCTGTAAAACTGGTTTTGAAACTGACTCTCATATCCCCACCTTTACCAGTCGGGGTTCAAGGATTCTTACAAGTTCCGCCGGTTGCATCTCTACGAGAAGACCCCTGCGCCCGGCATTAATAAAGATACTTGGCAGATCCACAATACTTTCCTCCATATATATCGGCATACCCCTTCGTATTCCAAATGGGGAAGTCCCGCCAACCATATATCCCGTGTGCTTCTGCGCTGTCTTGGGATCGCAGGGAATTACTGATTTTGTGCCGATTTTCCTGGCCAGGGCCTTTGTTGAAGCGTGCATATCTCCGTGCATGAGTACGATCAATGGATGTTTATGCTCATCTTCAAAGACGAGCGTTTTGACCGTCTGGTGTTCATCGCATTGCAACTCTCTGGCGGCTACCTTTGTGCCGCCTTTTTCCTCGTATTTGTAGGAATGTGTGGTGAAATCAATGCCGCTTTTTCTCAGAACGCGAATGGCTGGGGTTGAAGGGATTCTTTCTTTAGTCATTATCTTTAGTTTTTCGAGATTGGGGGACGAAGAGATAGCGGATCACTTCTTTAATATTTCTGACAATTTCGTGAACAGCTTTTGTATGCCGGGATTGTTCCAGAGGCCCTTGAATCTGATTGCAGCCTTACATATCTGTAACTTTGCCGGATCTTTCATCAACTCTTCCAGAAATGCTTTCTGACTCTTGACAAAGCTGTCGAATTTCAGTTCGAGTGACTGTTCTTCGGAGAAAGGAATATTACTGATTTTTTCTATCTCCTCAGAAGATAAGCCAACCCCTCCCAGCATCTTGAGAAAATATTCACCGGTTATGTTCCGGCTTTTCTGTGAGAACTCACTGAACCTCTGGGGAGAGAGGCCGGAGTCTTTCATGAACTTGCCTTTGCTTATCTTCTTCGACTGGGCGTATTCCCACAAAAAATCAAAATATGCATTAAACTCTGTCTCTTTTTTTCTCGCTGCCATAGTTGGAAACATACCATTATTTTTTTTATTGTCAACTTAAAACTCGGTTTATACGGTTGAAGCGTACCGTTGGCATGGCCATGAGCCAAACACATGTTCACTTTATCGAATATCCAGCGTTCAAAGGTGGTGGACTCGCAATCTGTTGATAATAATCAAAGCATTTGATCAATTTTTTTGCACAATTTGACGAATCCATGTTCTTTCTGCTGCTCAAGTAAGGAAAGGAAATAAGGATGGTAAGGCTTTGTTTTCCATTTGAAATAGCTCTGATATTCCGATTCATTTCCGGATACAAACAGAAGATACTCGGCAAGTGCTTCAGGGCTCTCCCATTCAGACACATTGATAAAGCACTTGTCCGTATTCCAGAGACAATACACCTATGTTAGCGTGACCTAATAATCATATCAAGGTGATGCATTTTATTTGAATGACTGGCATGTTGTATTGCCCCTGCCTGTGGCATAGGAGGTCCCTCCTATCATGCAGAGCATTGATAAAGCTATGAGGAATAACATAAGTCTTTTCATTGCTTTTCCTTTGTCGGGATAACTTGGGATATTATGTGTCCGTTAACCGTTGACTTTATCCCTTAACCTTTTAGAGGCCTTGAACGAGGCTATTTTCCTCGACGCTATCATGAGGCTTTCGCTTGTATGAGGGTTTCTTCCTCTCCGGGCGTTCTTTTCAATGAGATAGAACTTTCCGAATCCGCTGATCTTGACCGCCTCTCCATTCTCAAGTGATTGTTTTATTATTTCCAGAAAGGATTCAAATATGTCTGAGGACCTGTTCTTAGGAAAGCCAATCTGATCGTGGATTGATTTGATTATATCTGCTTTTCTCTGGGTCATGGGTATAATCCCTCCTTTGATAATAGAATGATTTTTTACGGGCCTGTATTGCTATCTGAAGTGTTACTTCAATGTCTTTGTTTTGTCAACGTGACTTATACGGGATTTACCGCCTCAATCAGATTCAGGTTTTATACAACGCGGGTCGTTATTCATGGGAGAATCGACAAGTTTTGCAACCGGATATGTTTTGACCCTGGTAACCCGGCCGTGTTTTAGGATCGTATTTAATTGCTCATAGTTTGTATTCGTCGGATCAAGCCACTCTTGTATTGACTCCGGTTTGAGAATAACAGGCATTCGATCATGGATTTCCTTTATCGATTCACTTGCTTCAGTAGTGATAATCGTGCAGGAGTGATAGACTGATTGATCTTTTCCTTTCCATGTCTCCCAGAGCCCTGCAAAACCAAATAAAGCGCCGATGGCTGGAGTACAATACCAAGGTTGTTTTTCTTTCCATTCATAAAACCCATCAGCTGGTATCAGGCAGCGTCTTTTCTTGAAGGCTCTTTTAAAACTTGGCTTTTCCTGCAATGTTTCAGAGCGGGCATTAATAAGCCTGGATGCTCCTGACAAATCCTTTGCCCAGGGGGGTACAAGTCCCCAGTGCAGTTTCCCCAGGCGATTATCTTTCTGCCTGATAATAGCATACACTTCATTGCCGGGAGCTACATTGTAACTGGCCTTGATTTCACACGTTACAGTATCGATATCAAAGGCCTTTTTAAGATTATTAAGTGAGCTATATAGTGTGAATCGTCCACACATGACTTTCGCTATGATACCTTGGGTAACTGGTCCCAGTTTGTTGTATAGGAAGGTGAACGATGTTGAAACACTGTCTTCCACTTCTGGTTTCTGGTGGAACCAGTGGCAGCATACCTGATCGAGTCCGAACCAAATTGTCTGTTTATCCTGTCAAAGGCCTGCATGATTTCCCCGGAACATTCCCCTTTTCTATAATCAAAGAACGTCGTTTGAGTATGTCTGTCGGAAGATAGATCTCTGAAGATAATCCCCGCCTTTTTATACAGGTAACCGTCTCTGTAGATTTCGTCGAGGCCGGAGTGTGCGTATTTGATAAGTTCTGAGGTATCACTGGTTGAGAAGGGGAGTCGTATGGTTTTCATGTTAAAATATCTGGATTCTTTGTTGTAGGGATTTGTCATCAGGAATACCACAAGAATATTCGCCTCGAGATGTGCCGCCCGTAACTTCTCTGCCGCCTTGGATGTGTAAGCAGCTACCGCTTCATTTATATCGGCTCTGTTGACAAGGGGATGTTTGAATGCCCTGGATACAGTAATCTCTTTTTTGGGAGGCGGACATTGCTCAAGGGGGTAACATGAAATTCCTCTGAGCTCCTGAAGGATTCTAAGACCTGTTATCCCCATTTTCTTTTTTATCAGGTTTTCAGGGGCATTGCGAAGTTGCAACGCATTATTGATGCCGACGCTTTTGAGGAATGTGGCGTAGCTTCTTCCCACACCCCAGATATCTTCCACATCTGTTATTGCAAGAGCACTATCCCGATAAGAGGATTTAGTTAAGTCCAATACACCATCTGCCTTTTCAGACTTTTTGGCTATGCGGTTAGCAATCTTGGCAAGTGTTTTGGTTTCCGCAATACCGACAGAAACAGGTATGCCTGTCCATTCTTGTATTTTAGATCTTATGGAATGCCCGTAATCGTTCAGGCTGCATCTCTTAAAGCCGGACAGATCCAGAAAAGCTTCGTCGATAGAATAAATCTCAACACCAGGAGTGAAGTCTGAGAATATTTCCACTATCCTCTGTGACATATCGCCATAGAGGGCATAATTGGATGAATAGACGTGAACCCCGTGTGCCTTAATCATATCCCGTATCTTGAATACGGGGATACCCATCTGGATGCCGATAGCCTTGGCCTCATTTGATCTGGCAATAACGCAGCCATCATTATTGGAAAGCACCACGACGGGTTTTCCGATAAGCCCGGGGTTAAATACCCGCTCACAGGAAACATAGAAGTTATTGCAATCTACAAGTGCAAACGTGGGAGACATAATCATTCCTATAGGATTAAAGGGGATGGATTACATTGGTTACAACACCCCATACTTCAAAGCCCATTTCCTCCTCGACCTGAAGGGGTTTGTAATCTTTGTTTTCAGAAATTAGAACAACCTTGCCTTTTGTTATGCGAATCCTTCTTACGGTTAATTCGCCATTAACAACGGCGATTACAACCTTCTTGCTCGCAGGTTTGATGGAACGATCAACAATCAGTATATCTCCATCGTGTATCCCGGCATCAATCATGGAGCTGCCGGTTACCTTCACAAAGAACGTCGCGGCAGGATGTTTAATAAGGTATTTGTTCAGGTCCAGGTTGCCTTCTAT
>CAZRUU010000113.1:0-5116 GCA_964603235.1 uncultured Syntrophaceae bacterium
AGAGACATCTTAACGCCTCTCCATCCTCTCGCAAGATGGGCATGAAGGAACGCGCCGTAAATCAGCCAGGTAATAAGCGACCATGTTTCCTTTGGATCCCATCCCCAGTACCGTCCCCACGCCCTGTCAGCCCACGCAGCTCCTGTCATAATGCCCAGAGTCAGCAATATGAAGCCTATTGATATCATTTGGTAGGTTACTTCGTCCAAGAAAAGCGCATCGGGCAGCATGGTTACTTTTACCTTAATCTTCAATAGATACAGGATGCTCGTCCCAAACGAGATGGCAAAACAGGCATAGGCGAGGAAAGAGCTGATCACATGACTTATCAGCCAGTTACTTTGAAGGGCAGGGATAAGCGGCTGAATCGTGCAGTTTAGATCGCCGGACAGGGAGACATAGGCTAATATCAAAAAGGCAAAAAAAGAAGAGAGAATACCGAAGAGGTCGTTTCGGTATCGTTTCCTCATTATCAGATAAACAAAGATAATGGACCATGAAAAAAATACCAGGGATTCGTAGAAATTTGAGAGGGGCGCGTGTCCTATGCCCAAGTGGTACGAATGAACCCAGCGTATAATGATCGCAGATGTCTGGAGCGTTACTCCGGCAACGATAAGTATCAAGGCCCCTTTACCCACAGATCTCTTATGGAAGATGATCGACACAAGAAAAGCAAAGGCGGCGAAAAAATAGATAAAGGTCACTATGCTGATAAGGAGGGTATCGTTCATTAATATCCTATTCTACGGTGATTTTCCTGAACAACTGTTCCAGCTTCTCCTCAAAGGGTCCCCTGTTTTTACTGGCGCTGGCGGCAATGGAACATTCGTATGTGCCCTTTTCACCTGTAATCCTCACCCATACCCGCTTGTGGGTGAAAAACAGATTCAATATAAATCCCACCATGATGAGACAGAACCCGATCCATACAAGAAAAACCCCCGGATCTTTGCTGACCTGGATACCCGTATAATACAATCTGCTGAAATCCTTCAACGTGAAGACAAATCCGCCCTTTTGCTGCTGATTGTTATTACGACCATCTCGGAATATCCAGAATATATCGTGCTCTTTTCCCGGTTCAAGCAAAACGCCCAAGACCGCGGGCCCCCTTCCGCCAAGATCGGTTACAAATCTTGCTACTGCAAAGAAAGCGTTGCCGTCAGGCAGAGGAACCTTTTTCATCAAGTTTGGCCTTAAGACGGTTTCCTCACCCGTTTTGCTGTTCCGCGCACCAATCAGGAAACCGCTTCCTCCTGCAATGCCATAGGTTGCCTGGCAAAACTTCAGCCCCTTATACAGAAAGGGGTGGTTCACTCTCATTATCCCGGAGGCAACCTCTTTCTCATTATCCAGTATCGTTAAATCGGTTTTGTATTCCTTGGGCATGCCCGTCTTATAGAATTCAACGGTAAAATCATCACAACGAATGTCAAACCCGAGTTTCTGCAGCCCTTTTCCTCCAAACAGGGTGACTGTATCGGATTTCCCCCCTTCAACGATATTCATCTGGCCGTTGAACCCAAGCATGGTTCCCAGTAATCCGCCAACCAATACCAGAAGGATGCTGATATGAACAAAGGGCATCCCCAACCGTGAATACCTCCCCTTTTCCGCGAAAAAATAGGTGGCATCGTCTTTAACGGTCTTTGCGGGATTTCCAACAAGGGCTTTTATGAGTGTCTCTGATTGCCGTTCAAGATCCGAAAGCTTTTGCTGACTCTGGAATGTCTTCCTAATCTGAGCTGATCTGAAAATTGTGTCGTCAACCCCTTTTTTCTCCGGGAAAATCAGCCTGATAATACGGGGAATCTGTTTGAATGTGCAGACGATAATATTGATTGATAACAGGACCAAAAGGGTCGTAAACCACCATGAGTGGTACATGTCGAATATATTGAAAAATTTCAAAGCGGAGAATACACCGGGACTGTAGAAGGCCTTATACCTCTCCATCGGCAGGCCCTGCTGGACTATCGTACCCAAGACAGAAGTCGCTGCCAGGGAGAGAAACAAAAAAATGGTGAGCCGTATAGATGAAAATACTGTTTGTAGTTTATGAATCATAGACGTGATCATGGGGCGAAATATCATAGATTGGAAAATTGAGTCAAGAATTAAGGCAGGAAGGCGCCGGGATCAAGCCCTCATTTACAGTACTTGATAAAAATTCCGCAATTTTTAAGCCAATGAGATTGAAGCGGTATATCTTTACCAGCAGACGGTTGCAGAAAGGACATCATAGCACGAAATATAATTTACTTTTTTCAAAGGACGTGTTAGAAAAACACGTTATGCTAATAAATAAAATTTCGGAGGTAAAATTGGTATGCGTAAGCAAATGCTCGTGAAAAAAAGTCTGATTATTTCCCTTGTGGTGATGCTCGCCATTGCATTATCCTCTTACTGTCTGGCAGACATGACCAGCAAAGATTTCGTGAAGGAAGCCAAAAAAACGGTAACTGAGATCTCAGTTGCTGATGCCAAAGCAGCCATAGATGCAGGAAAGGTAGCCGTTATTCTTGACTGCAGAACAGCTAAGGAGTTCAAGAAAGGTCATCTTCCCAAGGCAATAAATATTGCACGTGGTCTGCTGGAATTCAAAGTAGCCAAAAAGATCCCCAATAAAGCCAGTTACGTAATCTGCTACTGCAAAGCAGGTGGTCGTTCATGTCTCAGCACCTGTACATTAGGACAGATGGGATACACAAATGTGAAAAGCATGGCCGGTGGCTGGAAGGCATGGGTCAAGGCGGGCTATCCTGTAGAATAGGACAATAAAAGCACAATACGGAATATTAAAAGGGAATAGCTCTTTTCGGGGGTTATTCCCTTTTTCCTTTTTAGTGATTGCGAATGATCTGACACTATACTATGATATTAATGAATTTTCCGTCCGGCACAGGATAAAGGCAAGACCTGCAAACCTTGATTTAACCCGCACGAGGACTATCAAAAGGACAGCACAATGATACAGATGGGTGACATATCCCGGCACATTCATGAATGCCTGTCGGACCGCGCCAGCGATCTTCAGGTGGAAGAGGTGAGAATCGGCCTGGGGTACGTCGGCGTGATGCTGGATGGGGGTGGAATGGGGCTGTCCGCTGTTTTGAGAAATGAGCTACGCCCCGGTTGTTCAACAATCGGGAAGGCTGGAACACTGGCAGGTTCCGGCGCTTCGAAACTGCTGGACCTCCTCGTCACGGGCACCAATCCCCTCGAAAAGGCGCTGGGTCTGGCCACGGCAAACGCGCTGCTGAGTCCCGACGCCGAAGAGGAGGAACAGGATTCCATAGCCTTGATGGGTCTGTCCTCCGGGGACCGGGTAGCCATGGTGGGATTCTTTGGTCCCCTTGTGAAAAGAATACAGAAGACCGGGGCAACGCTCCAGATCATAGAGAAAGATCCGCATCGTATGGATCAGATCCCCGACCGAAATGACAGAGATACACTTCTTGCGGAATGCAGCGTGGCGATCATTACCGCCACATCGATTTTGAACAACACGATCGAGGAAATCCTCAACGAGCTCGGAAATCCGCGGCATGTCACCATACTGGGGCCCTCCACGCCCCTGTGTGAAGAGGTATTCGCCCGGACACCGGTCACCCACCTCGGCGGCTCCGCGATACGGGATCACCGCAAGGTTATGCAGATTATTTCGGAGGGAGGAGGCACACCACATATGCGCCCTCACCTCCGGTTTATAGACAGGACAATCAAGGGCAATGACGACGCATAAAAAATCCGGAGGGAACATGATCCCCGTCGTATCCATCGTGGGAAAATCGGGTTCCGGCAAGACTACCCTGATCGAGAAGGTCATACCGGAGTTGACACGGAAGGGCTGGCGGGTTGCCACCATCAAACACAGCCGACGCGGATTCGATATCGACCACGAGGGGAAAGACAGCTGGCGCCATCGGGAGGCGGGCGCGCGAATGACGGTCATGGCATCGCCCGAGCAGATTGCCGTTGTTGAGAGGTCCGAAAGAGACCTCGATATCGCGGAGCTGAGAGACCGTTACATCCATGACGTGGACATTGTCCTGTCGGAGGGATTCAAGGGGAATGCATACCCGAAGATAGAGGTCTTCCGCGCCAGCCTGAAGCGGAGCATGCTCTGTTCAAAAGAAGACAATCTGATTGCCGTCGCCAGCGATCTACCGATGGAAATCGATGTTCCCCGTCTCGATATCAACGACGCACAGGCAATCGCGCACCTGATCATAGATCTGTTTTTGAACACGCCGCAGGAGAAACGCACATGAGCGACGTCGATTATCTCAGGGTCGCCAAATGGATATTGATCGTCCTGTTGGCGGGGTTCATCGGACAGTTCGGCAAAAGTCTTGCCAAGCACCTGATGGAGAAGGCCCGGCTGAAGAGAGAGAGCTCGTCTCTCACAAGCGAAGAAGAACCGCCCATCGCCGGCAGGGGTCGTATCGACGACGCCCCCGGACTACCGAAACCGCACCCTGCCACCACATCCCCGGAAGAGAAGGCCAAGCAGGACAAGAAACTGGCCAAGACCTTGGCAAAGCAGAAAAAGAAAGAGGCAAAGGCCCTCAAACAGTAGGCCAATCTGTAACCAGAATGCCCCTTCCGAAAGCATAATCATGAGAAAAGATAAAAAGACTGAGAAAAGAGAAAGAAAAGCCTGCTCGCACGGAACGCCAAAAGCGTATATCCGCTAAAAGCTTAAAAGCGGTCTTGCTATCAGCTCCCCATACATATAGCCGACAAAAAGTAAAATGCCTATCAGTATCGCATATATATAATAGTGATGAAGTTTGTATTTCCGTCTTTCCAAAGGATCGGCAAAAGCCTTCCTGCCGCATTTATCACAATATCCACGTGTTTTTTTCGATGGGAAAGTGTTTCCGCAAGCACATGTTAATTCATACTGCGCTGTGCAATCTGTTGTCTTGGACATCGGTTTTCCCTCCAGGGATTTATAGCATAACAATCGTATCTGTCATTTCGAGTGCAGTGTATCATAATACAAAATATAATGCATAAAACGGTAAACATGCAAAATAAACAACAAGCCGTTGCAAGACAAAATCTCTGTCCTGCAACGGCTTAATTAAGATAAGACTTAAAAAAC
>CAZRUU010000114.1:0-5113 GCA_964603235.1 uncultured Syntrophaceae bacterium
TCTTTTAATCTTGCAACCTGCTCGTCCCGAACAGCCTCCGATACTTCACGAATATTATCAAGGGGCGTTTCCTCTATCTGATACTTGTTCACGCCCACAATCACATCCAGCCCCTGGTCTATCCGGGCCTGCTTCCTAGCCGCCGATTCCTCTATTCGCATCTTTGGCATCCCGGTTTCGATGGCCTTGGCCATGCCACCCAGTTCTTCGATCTCATCAATAATTTTCCTCGCCTCCCGGATAATGCCATCTGTCAGGGCCTCGACATAATAGGAGCCGCCCAGCGGATCAATAACGTGACAAATCTGGGATTCTTCCTGAACAATGATCTGAGTGTTCCTCGCGATCCTGGAGGAAAAATTCGAGGGTGTGGCTACAGCCTCATCAAATGAATTGGTATGGAGAGACTGAGTCCCACCCAGAACTGCTGCCATACATTCAATGGTGGTGCGTATGATATTGTTATATGGGTCCTGTTCCGTCAGGCTCCAGCCCGATGTCTGGCAGTGGGTTCTGAGCATGGTGGATTTCGGGTTTTGAGGGTTGAACTTGCTGATTAACTCATGCCAGAGAAAACGAGCGGCCCTCAACATGGCAATCTCCATGAAGAAATTCATCCCGATTCCGAAAAAGAATGAGAGTCGCGGTGCAAACGTGTCTATGTCAAGCCCCGCATCAGTGGCCGCTTTCGCATATTGCACCCCGTCGGCCAAGGTAAATGCGGTCTGAAGCACAGAGTTAGCTCCGGCTTCCATTATATGGTACCCGCTGATGCTTACGGTATTGTACAGGGGCATATTCTTCGAGCAGTACCCAATAATATCCGAAACGATTCTCATGGAAGGCCCCGGAGGGTATATGTATGTATTTCTCGTGAGATATTCTTTGAGGATGTCGTTTTGTATGGTTCCCAAAAGCTTATCCTGCGTAACCCCCTGCTCTTCCGCAGCAACGATATACCCCGCGAGACAGGGAAGAACGGCGCCGTTCATGGTCATTGAAACCGACATTTTGTCCAGCGGAATCTGATCGAAAAGGGCTTTCATGTCCTCCACGGAATCTATTGCGACACCGGCCTTCCCGATATCGCCAACTACTCTGGGATGATCAGAGTCATAGCCCCTGTGAGTCGCAAGATCAAAAGCCACAGAAAGACCCTTTTGTCCGGCGGCAAGATTCCTTCTGTAAAATTTATTCGATTCTTTTGCCGTGGAAAAACCGGCATACTGGCGGATTGTCCATGGCCTCTGGGCATACATGGTAGCCTGAGGACCCCTGATATAAGGGGCAAGTCCCGGAAGAGTGTTAACAAACTCCAGGTCTTCAAGATCTTCGGCTGTGTACAGGGGTTTTACATGGATTCCCTCCGGGGTCATCCAGTTAAGAGATTCAAGCGGTCTTCCTTTTAAACTCTTTTCCGCGAGTTCCCTCCATTTTTCTGTATCCGGACGCTCTGACATGATATTAATCCTCCTAACCCGGACAAGCCGGACAATCTGATAGCTCACAGCTCATAGCAAAAAACAGGATTTGATTTCTCCGCATATTTTCGCAAGTCTCCCCAGTACCTTTCTGGATCATTCCCACAGCCGGGCAGGATTGATCATATGACGAATCCCATCAGGGTCGAACATGACTTGTGCATACGGGTAATGTACATGGAAAAACACTCCTGATAATCATTAATAGCGAATCTACTTCTTCCCGTAACCCATCTTTCCTGCTGCTGTGTTAATGCCGTCAAGTACCGATGCATCTTCGATGGTTGAAGGAATCGAATAATCTTCTCCATCTACTATCTTGCGCATGGTTCCCCTTAAAATTTTTCCTGAACGGGTCTTAGGCAAGGCATTTACAAACGCACACTCTCTGAAACAGGCAATAGCTCCGAGATCAGAGCGGACCATTTGCACCAGTTCTTCTGCCATTTCATCCTGATCGCGATCAATGCCAGCCTTTAAAACAGCAAAGCCGATTGGTACCTGGCCTTTAAGCTGGTCATTTGCCCCGAGGACGGCACACTCCGCTACATCTCTGTGCTTGGCAACAATTTCTTCCATGGCACCTGTAGAAAGCCTGTGGCCTGCCACATTAATAACATCGTCCACGCGACCCATGATAAAAAGATAGCCGTCTTCATCTATATGCCCACCATCACCTGTAACATAAAACCCAGGTATTTCAGTAACATACTCAAGAAAACGCTTATCATCATTCCACAGTGTCGGCAGGCATCCAGGGGGAAGGGGAAGCTTGATCACTACGTATCCTTCCTGTCCGCGCGGAAGCTCATTGCCCTCTGCATCCACAATTTGTACATTGTAGCCGGGGATAGACTTGGTTGGAGATCCCGCCTTGACAGGAAACGGTTTGAGCCCCATGCAATTACCGGCAATGCCCCACCCGGTTTCTGTCTGCCACCAGTGATCAATAACGGGTATGCCCAGCAAACTGCTCGCCCAGTGATACGTATCGGGATCAAGTCTCTCGCCTGCCAGAAACAGATATTTCAGTGATTTGATATTATACTTCTTTAAATAAACGCCTTCGAAATCTTCTTTCTTGATCGCCCGAAATGCGGTCGGTGCCGTAAAGAGAACAGAAACACTGTGCTCGGAAATGACCCGCCAGAAGGCGCCAGGATCCGGTGTCCCAACGGGTTTACCTTCGTAAAGAACGGTTGTGCATCCCATTAGCAGGGGTGCATAGACAATATACGAATGACCAACAACCCAGCCTACATCCGATGCCGCCCAGTAAACTTCACCCGGTTTTATATCATAGAGATACTTCATGGACCATTTCAGGGCAACGGCATGTCCTCCATTGTCTCGCATGACGCCCTTTGGCTTTCCTGTTGTCCCGGATGTGTAGAGGATATAAAGTGGATCCGTCGCGGATACTGTAACGCAATCTGCAGAATGTGCGTCCCTTATTTCTTTCTCCCAGTCATAATCACGGCCGGGAACCAGCGAAGATTTGGCTTGTGGCCGCTGGAATATTAGACACTTCTCCGGGCTGTGGTCGGCAATCTTAATTGCCTTGTCCAGAAGCGGTTTATAGGGAATGACTTTTTCCCCTTCAATGCCGCATGACGCTGAAATAATAAGCTTGGGTTTGGCATCATCGATACGTATTGCCAGTTCATTGGGGGCAAATCCGCCGAATACAACCGAATGAACGGCACCAAGTCTTGCGCAAGCAAGCATCGCAACCACTGCCTCCGGAATCATCGACATATAGATGATTACGGTGTCTCCCTTTGTGACTCCAAAGCTGCTCAGCACACCGGCAAGCTTTGACACTTCCCCCAAAAGTTCTCTGTAGCTAATTTTCTTTATAGTTTTTGTCACCGGACTATCATAGATCACTGCCGTTTGATCTCCCCGGCCATTCTCCACATGATAATCCAAGGCATTATAACAGGTGTTAAGCTTTCCTCCCGTAAACCATCGATAAAAAGGTTTCCTGCTGTCATCCAGAACCTTGTCCCACTTTTTTGTCCATTGGACTTCCTCTGCCGCCTTTCCCCAGAAAAGATCCGGGTCATTAATGGATTGTTCGTAAAACTCCGAATATCTGCCTGACATAAATTAATTACCTCCTGCCTGATCTTTTATTTTCTGAAACTGATGATAAGCATTGCTTTTCGATGGAATGCCCATTCAAAACCACGCCAGGTAGCGATATTATACACGGGTTCTAAAGTGCTTTCCGCCATTTTTTTAAAAAGGCAGCCGATTCAGTCCCTCTGACACAATTCCAGGAGCACTCCCCCTGTAGCCCGGGGATGTATAAAAGCAATCTTCGTACCACCCGCGCCGCGTCGAGGCGTTTCATCAATTAGCCTGACGCCTTTGTTTTTCAGTTCCTCAAGAGCAGCTTCAATATCATCGACCCTCAGTGCTATGTGCTGTATCCCCTCACCATTTTTAGAGATATATTTAGCAATGGGTCCATCCGGAGCGGTCGATTCCAGTATCTCAATCTCGGATTCCCCGACCGGCAGGAAAGCGGTTCGTACCTTCTGCTCTGTCACTTCTTCGGTTCCAACCAATTCCAGCCCCAGCATCTGCGTATAGAAATTTACACTTTCGGCTATACTATTGACCGCGATACCGATGTGATCCACACACAAGATCTTCATATAAAATCTCCTCAAAATAGAACTATTTGACGGGCAATGTCTCTTAATGCTACAAAGCTTCACCTTGTGCTTGTTACTTACCACAACGAATTTGACATACAAAGTATTTTTGTAATGGAAAAGAGGGTTTTTACTTGACCTCACACAGCGTATGGTACAATAACAACGTTGAAAAAGATAATGAAATAAATAAGAAAGTAGTTGGCAAAACTTTTAAATGTGATAGAGAGTACGTCATGAAAAAGGAAACCAAAAATAAAAAATTACCTGTTATCAAAAGAGATTGGTGCAAGGGATGTGGGATTTGTGTGGAGTTTTGTCCACAGGATGCCTTGTCTATAGATGATATGGAAAAGGCCATACTTGAATATCCGGAAAAGTGTAATAGCTGTGGAATATGCGAACTACGCTGCCCTGATCTTGCGATTGAGCTGGAATAGAATATCTTATTGATTTTTTTCTGATACCTTATCCGGCTGAAAAGCAAGACAAGATAAAACTAAACTAAGCAGCTGTTTAGTAAGGAGGCAATTTTCGAAGTGAAGAAAGATGTCAGGTTTGTTCAAGGTAATGAAGCTTGTGTGAGGGGAGCTCTTTATGCCGGGCTGGATTTCTTCGCAGGTTATCCTATAACCCCTTCAACAGAGATTGCAGAGTTGCTCTCACGTGATTTGCCCGCGAAGAGAGGGAAATTTATCCAGATGGAGGACGAGATTTCCTCCATGTGTGCCATAGTCGGCGCTTCACTTACGGGAAAAAAGGTTATGACAGCAACATCGGGACCGGGTTTTTCCTTGAAGCAGGAGGCTCTCGGATTTGCTGTGATGACTGAAACACCATGCGTTATCGTTGATGTCCAGAGGGGTGGCCCTTCGACAGGTCTTCCTACGAGTGGAAGTCAGGGAGATGTCATGCAGGCGCGCTGGGGGATCCATGGAGATCACGCCATGATCGTTTTAACCGCAT
>CAZRUU010000115.1:0-1215 GCA_964603235.1 uncultured Syntrophaceae bacterium
CAGATACGACATGGTCTTTCGATGTTACAGGCCTTGTCAAGGATAATAATGTTATTACGGTAACAGCCCAGGACGCAGCGGGTAATACCGAGACAGCCGAAACCACTATTGTATATCATCCTCCATTCGCTGTAAGTCCGAATGGAAATGTATATGTTCCGGTCACTGTTCCAGGATACACTCAGAGTTTCAGTATTACAGGCGGCAGCGGAACATTTACATGGGAACTCAATATAACAACCTCTGGTACTTTAGCCACCGCCTCCGGAACTTCGAATACCTTTACTCCTGTTCAAAATACCCCCGGAGATGCAGTGCTTACCATTACGGATACGGTCTATTCGGAGAAGTCACCGATACTGATCAATATCCACGCTGTCACCTTCGGGCTGATTCCTTCAGAAGGCGGCATTGTTCTCGGAGACACACTGAATCTCCAGGTCGTTGGGGCATCCGGTCAGGTACAATGGACTGTTAATACTCTTGCAACCGGATCGCTGGGAAGCTTCAGCGGTGATAACAATAAAAACGCGGTATTCACCGGCAACGCAGTCGGTACAACCACGATCACTGTTACTGACGGCGGTACAGGCGCTATCGTGATAAGTGGTACATTCGAGGTTGTTAATCCGATTGCGGTAACCGCGGCTCATCTGGCAGTGGCGGATGATGACACGCTCCAGTTCAACGTAACCGGCGGTACTGGTGACGGAGATGAAACCAAATACGATTTGGCTGTTGTCGTTGTCCTCGGCCCAGTCGGAAGCATTGCCGCAAACGGCCTCTTCACGCCGGCAACAGGCGGTGGTGTACGAACATTCACTGTAACCGCAACGGATCAGACATATACCACGATCAGTGGCGAATCAGTGACAGTCACAGTGGTTGATCCGATTGAGGTCACTCCGTCAGCCCCAAGTGTTCAGGCGTCTGATACGATGCACGTCGACGTATCCGGGGGAACTGGGACTATCATTTGGAGTGTTGAGCCTTCAACTGCCGGTTCCATGGATGGAGACAGTCTTTTTACTGCTGCAGCGGTAACGGAAAATGTGCCGGCCGTTATTACAGCCACCGATACAAACTATTCCAACCTGACAGGATCGGCTGCTATCACTGTATATTCGAAAGTAACAATTACCAATAAACCGGAAGGAACGCCCATAATCCAACCTGGTGAAGACAGTGAAGAGTTTTCCGTGGCAGGTGGTGATG